>CBFHBH010000189.1:0-5149 GCA_965653735.1 uncultured Flavobacterium sp.
ACCTTCGGTTCGTTTTTGATGGATTCCGTGTGAACTCACTTCCATGAAACAATATTCACAACCTGCTTCAACCATTTCATACATGTAATAATTGATAGTCAACGAATCAGGTGTTGTGTGAGTAGCTTTATATTCTATTTCATCAACCAAAATCTTAACTGTAGAAAGCAAACCAACTTTATAACCTGCTTTTTTAAACAATTGATATAAAAGAGAAGCAATAGTTGTTTTTCCGTTGGTTCCTGTTACTCCAACAAGTTGCAATTTTGAAGATGGATTGTCGTAGTAATTATTAGCCAAATGAGCTAAAGCTTCATTAGTATCTTTAACAACTACATATACAATTTCTGACAATACATTAGCAGGTAATTCTTGACAAACTATTACCGAAGCTCCAAGTGAAATTGCTTTATCTATAAACTCATGACCATCAGAAACTGTTCCTTTGATAGCCACAAAAACATCATCTTTTTCAATTTTCCTAGAATCGAAATGAATTGCGTTTACCTCAACATCTGTTGAGCCTTGCACTGCTTCTATTGCTACTTTATATAAAACTTCTTTAAGCTTCATTATGATAATTCTAGTGTTATTGTATTATTTTTTATAATTGGCTGACCTGGCAAAATAGATTGTTTTTTTACTTTACCAATTCCAATTGCTTTTACTTTCATACCTAAATTTTCAAGTAATGCAACTGCATCCATACCAGCCATACCTTTTAAATTTGGAATAACTGAAGGTTTTTTATTCAGCTTAGCGTTGTAGGCATAATAATTGCCTTCTTGATCTTTAAATTTTTTCTTTAAAGTTTTTATTTCGTTTGTTGAAGGCACATCTGTAAACACCTTTTGTGCAATTCTTTTAAAAACTGGCCCAGCTACATCTGCACCATAGTAATTATTTTTTGATGTATTTGGTTTATGTACAACTACAATACAAGAATACTTAGGATTTTCTGCTGGAAAATATCCTACAAATGAAGATGCATAATACATATGATCGTCTCCTTTGTGATAATTCACCTGTGCAGTTCCTGTTTTTCCTGCCATTGAAAAGTCTTTAGAATACAACTTAGAACCCGTTCCTTTTTTAACCACATTTTTAAGTACTGCTTGCACTTTTTTAAGTGTTTCATCTGAACAAATACTTGGATTAATAACTTGCTTGTCAAATTTTTTGATGGTTTTATTCCATTCTTTTACTTCCTGAACAAACATTGGCTTAACCATTTCACCATTATTAGCAATAGCATTATACAATGCTAATGTTTGCAATGGTGTGACAGAAACACCGTATCCAAATGCCATCCAAGGTAAGGAAATCCCACTCCAGCCTTTTTGGCCAGGTTGTGGTATTTTAGGAATTCCTTCTCCCTTAAATGGTAATCCTAGTGGTTTGTTTAAACCTAAACTATTAATTCGGTCAACAAACTGTTTTGGGTTATTTTTGTAATTTTCGTAAACTGCCTGAACTAAAACCGTATTTGAAGAAACTTCAAATCCACGTCCTAAAGAAATTTTACCGTAACCTCCCTCGTGTGAATCACGCACATGACGCCCTTTATAAACAATATCTCCTCCTTTAGAGTCATATACTTTACTAGTGTCAATTTTTTCATCATCCAAAAGCGCAATTAAGTCAACCAACTTAAATGTTGATCCAGGTTCATGCGATTCTCCAACTGCATAATTAACGGTTTCATAATAGGAGCCATCTTTTTCATCTCTACCTAAATTAGAAATGGCTTTAACCGCTCCTGTTTTTGTTTCCATTACCACTACACAGCCATGGTCTGCCTCGTAATCCTGTAATTGCTTTAACAATGCATGATGTGCTATATCTTGAACATAAACATCGATGGTTGACACAATATCATATCCATCACGCGGCTCAACTTCATAGTTATCATGAATAGGCTTCCATTGCCCTTTGGCTATTTTTTGTTTTAAAATTTTACCATCAGTCCCATTTAGATATTTACTAAAAGCTCCTTCTATACCAACTGGCAATAATTTGCCATTTTCATCATATCGCTCGTAACCTATTGTTCTTTTAGCGATTTTCCCAATTGGATGCTCACGAACTGTTTTTTGTTCTGTAATCATTCCTCCTTTATAAGCACCTAGATTAAAAAGTGGAAATCCTTTTATTGTCATATATTGCGTATAGCTCAAATCGCGAGCTACTAAGAAATATCTGTTTTTATTTGCTCTGGCTTTTCTAAACTCATTTAAATAAGTATAGGCCGATTTATTTTCTAAAAGTTTTGATAATGAGTCTGACAATGATTTCACATTCTTATCAAAGTTTTCTTGTGTTGGTGCCAATGCATCAAAACGAATGGTGTACTCAGGAATTGAGGTTGCTAATAAACTTCCGTCTGAAGAATACACATTCCCTCTATTCGCAGGAATAACAAAGTTTTTAATTGTTCTTTCTTTAGCTAGCTTACGGTAATAATCACCTTCGACCCACTGTATATTAGTGAGCTTGATGCCTACTGCCGTTACCATGATCAAAACAACCAATGCAACGATATAGATACGATTTAATATGTTTCTATTTTCTACTGCCATAGCTTATCCCAAGCTGATTTTTCTTTTGCTACTTTAATTTTTTTTGGAGGAACCGATGAAGGAAAGATTTCTTTTTCAATCATTTCTTCAGCCACTGTCGATTCCATTTTTATTTTCATAAGTTCAGATCTTCTGTCAACAAACTCAGATCTTAACTCTTTTACTTCACTAGTTAATTCAGCTATTTTATATACTTTACTTTCATAACTATGCGTATTTGCAATCATTATGATTGCTAGAAAAATTAAAAAGACAATGAACCCCCAATTTTTTGTTGCGTCTTCATTGACTAGAAATTTTGCTTTTAATATGCTGTAAAACTTGTTTTTCATAATTTTTCAGCGATTCTTAGTTTAGCACTTCTAGCACGATTGTTAATTGCTATCTCTTTATCTGTAGGAACAATTAACTTACCTATACTTTTAAAAGGAACCTCATATCTTCCAAACATATCCCTCTCCGGCTCCCCTTCAAACATTCCATTCTTTATATATCGCTTTACCAGTCTATCTTCTAATGAATGATATGAGATAACACTTAATCGACCACCTGGATTTAGAATTTCATTGGTTTGTTCCAAAAACTCTTTAAGCACTTCCATTTCCTGATTTACCTCAATTCGGATTGCTTGATATATTTGAGCCAGAATTTTATTTGCTTTATGCCCTGGTAAAAATCGGCTTAGTACTTGTTTTAAATCTTCAGTATTAACTATAACTTCCTTCTCTCTTTCTTCGACAATTGTTCTTGCTAGAGCCGCAGCATTTTTAAGCTCTCCATATTCTAAAAAAATACGACGTAAATTTTTATCATCATATTCATTCACAACTCTGTAAGCACTTAACTCATTTCGCTTACTCATTCTCATATCCAACTCTGCATCAAAACGGGTTGAAAAACCTCTTTCTGGCACATCAAACTGATGAGACGAAACCCCTAAATCACCTAGAATTCCGTCAACCGTTTTTACCCCATTAAACCTCAAAAACCTTTTTATGTATCTAAAGTTTTCTTTAATTAATGTAAAGCGTGGATCATCAATTTCATTTAGCCAAGCATCTTCATCTTGATCAAAAGCAAACAATTTTCCATTTTCTCCTAATCGAGATAATATTTCTCTTGAATGACCTCCACCCCCAAACGTCACATCCACATAAACACCATCAGGCTTAATATTTAAACCATCAACCGTCTCCTTCAATAAAACTGGATTATGATATTCCATTGTCATCATCATTAGTGTTACCCATTACTTCTTCAGCCAAATCTGCAAAATCAATTTCAGAATCATCTACCGCCTTTTCATACAATTCTTTATCCCAAATCTCAATAATATTAATTGCCGAAGACAACACAACATTACTGTTTATTGCAGCAAAAACTGCCAAATCTTTTGGAACCAATAATCGACCCGTCGAATCAATCTCCACCATCCTTACACCAACAGTAAATCGACGAATAAAATCGTTATGCTTTTTATTAAACCTATTAAGCTTGTTTATTTTTTGCATCATAACATTCCACTCAGCCATTGGATACAATTCCAGACATTGTTGAAAAACCGAACGCTTCAAAACGAAACCATCCTGCAAAGATGAGTTCAACTGATTCTTCAAAGCGACAGGCAGCATTAACCTTCCCTTAGAATCAGCCTTACATTCATATGTTCCAACAATGGTATTCAAGCAGTTGCAGTTTTTGTATGATACTGTACAAATGTAGAAAATAATTTACCACATTTTACCACTAATTACCACTTTGTTGATAAGTTTTACCATTTTTAACTTTAAGAGATTTTTTTGTGTGTTTTTTTTATTTTAAGAAATTATTCGCAATAAAACACTCCAATTAAAATCTTTTTTTGATTTTTTTTCAAAATTTAACATCGTCAAAACACAACACATCTCACTGAAAACTAAACACTTAACTTATCAACATTTAAAATTGAAAAACAATCAAAAAATGTAATTCGTATTTTAATCCTATATTTGCCTAATAAACCATATCAAATAACCAAAGTGAGTAACTTAATAAAAGACGGTAAATACGAATATTTTGAGGCTGGTGAAGGGACACCAATTATTATCTTACATGGATTAATGGGAGGATTAAGTAATTTTGATGGTGTCGCGAATTATTTTCCAAGCAAAGGTTATAAAGTTGTAATTCCTCAATTGCCTTTGTACACCCAAAATATTTTAAAAACTAATGTAAAGTCATTTGCAGTTTATGTAAAAAACTTTATCAATTATAAAGGATTTAATCGAGTGATTCTTCTAGGAAATTCTCTTGGCGGGCATATTGCTTTATACTTCACTAAAATGTACCCTGAAAGAGTTTGCGGTTTAGTAATTACAGGAAGCTCTGGATTATATGAAAGTGCCATGGGTGATAGTTATCCAAAACGTGGTGATTATGAGTACATAAAGAAAAAAGCACAAGATGTTTTTTACAATCCCGATGTAGCCACACCAGAAATTATTGATGATGTATACGCAACAGTAAACGATCGAATTAAGTTAATTAAAACACTTACGATTGCTAAAAGTGCAATTCGTCATAACATGGCC
>CBFHBH010000190.1:0-5129 GCA_965653735.1 uncultured Flavobacterium sp.
TAAGAAACTTAAACTTGTCTGATGCGGTTATTAGAGACAATGCTGGGGGAGTTTATAATCATAACTTTTTCTTTGAAGAAATTGCTCCAAAATCAGGAGGAGAGCCTTCAGGAAGTTTATTGGAGTCTATTAACAAAGACTTTGGTTCTTTTGATGAGTTTAGAAGGCAGTTTGTTGAAACTTCTGTAAGACTAACAGGTTCAGGATGGACATGGTTGGTTTCTGATAAAACAGGTAAGCTTAAAATAGTTACTTCTGCCAATAATGATAATCCTTTAATGAAAAACTTGGGGATTTCAGGAATTCCAATATTAAATCTTGATATGTGGGAGCATGCTTATTATTTAAAGTTCCAAACTAGAAAAAGAGAGTATGCTAATACTTTTTTCAGTGTAATAAATTGGGAAGTAGCTCAAAAAAGGTATGAAGCTTTTGGTAAATCTGCTAGAGTTGAAACCCCTAGTGGAGTAATTACAAATGAAACTCCAGTACAACAAACTACCGAACCAGTAAAACAACCTACACCTGCAAAGCCTCAAGAAAATAGTGTTGATGAATTTCAATAAAAGCTAAAATAAAAAAAGCCATTCTTTAAGAATGGCTTTTTGTTTTTATATTTCTTCTTTAATTTTTGCAGTGGCAATAAAATATATTCCAGCGACTATAAAAGGTATACTTAACCATTGACCTGTAGATAACATTCCAAGAATGTTTTCAAATCCGCCTTGACTTTCTTTAACAGATTCTACAATTATTCTAACTGTGAAAAGCGATACTAAAAACACTCCAAAAAGATAACCTTGTTTTAAGCGAGCATTTGTTTTCCAGTATAAAAAGAATAATAAGGCAAACACAAAAATATAACCAAAAGCTTCATATAATTGTGAAGGATGTTTGGCAGGAATACCATCTAAAATATTCGCAAATTTAGGGTCAGTTGCTATGGCATTAAAAGCTGCTTTAGGATTAGTTAAACTGGTAATTCTCATTGCTTCATTGGGACGTATTGCATCTTGAATGAATTTTATACCAAATGATGATGTAGTTTCATGTCCAACAATTTCTGAATTGAAGAAGTTACCTAAACGTACAAAGATTGCACCACTTGCTACAGGAATAACCACTCTGTCTAAAACCCATAAAACAGGTTTTTTCATTACTTTTTTAGAAAAAAAGTACATGAAAATAATTACCGAAATGGCTGCCCCATGACTCGCTAAGCCTTGGAATCCAGTAAATTCAAATTCAGGTTTGAATCTAAAAGGCAAGAAAATGCTAAAAAAATCTTCTTTAAATAATTCTGGTTGGTAAAATATAACATGTCCTAAACGTGCACCAAGTAATACAGATATAACCATCCATACAAACATGTTGTCTAGTTTTTCAATTGGTTCTTTTTCTCTTTCAAAAATCTTCTTCATAATGTAGAAGCCTAATGAGAAAGCAACTACAAACATTAAACTATAGAAACGAACTGTAAACGAACCTATTTGTATTCCTTCAGAAGGATTCCAAACAAAGTAAAGCGGGTGTGTCATATTGTATTTTATTCAAAGTGTTTCAAAAATAGCAATAATAATTGCTAAAGCAATGGCAATCTAAATGAATTTAGGAATATTTTAAGGTACCGGATCATAACCACTTCCTCCCCAAGGATGACAGCGTCCAATTCTTTTTAGTCCAAGAAATAAACCATAAAAAGGACCGTGTTTTTTTAGAGCATCTATCATGTAACTTGAGCAAGTTGGCTGAAATCTACATGTTGCCGGCATAAGAGGAGAAATTATTATTTTATAAAACCAAACTAAAAACAATAAAGGGGCTATGGTTATTTTTTTAATCATTGGAGTTATGTTATAATGAATAAACCGGCTGTAACCGGTTTATTTTTTATTAAGTCATAAAAGTTGTTCCTTCTTTGCCATCTTTCAAGATGATGCCTAGAGAAGCTAACTCATCTCTTATTTGATCAGACATTGCCCAATTTTTATTTGCTCTGGCTTCGTTACGCATTTTTATTAGCATTTCAACAACTCCATTTAGTTTGTCAGAATTATTAGAAGCTGTTTCTTCATCTTGAATCCCTAGAATGTCAAAAACAAAAGTTGTTATAGTTTGTTTTAGTTCTTTTACGTCGGCTTCAGTGAGAGATTCTTTACCATCATTAACTAAATTGATATATTTTACACCTTCAAATAATTGGGCAATCAATATAGGAGTATTAAAATCGTCATTCATGGCATCATAACAACTTTTTTTCCAACTAGTAATATCAATTGTCGATTTATTTGAGGCAGAAATTTTATCTAATAGTTTAATACCTTCGGATAATCTAGTCAAACCTTTTTCGCTAGCCACCATAGCTTCATTGGAAATGTCCAAAACACTTCTATAATGAGCTTGCATAAAACAAAAGCGAACTACACTTGGACTAAAAGCTTTTTCGAAAAATTCATTTTCCCCATTTAAAAGCTCCATAGGAAGTATAAAATTTCCTGTTGATTTACTCATACGTAGACCATTCATGGTAAGCATATTAGCATGCATCCAGAAATTTACCGGCGAAGAACCATTGCATCCTTTCCCTTGAGCTACTTCACACTCATGGTGAGGAAATTTTAAATCTAATCCTCCTCCATGAATATCAAAAGTCTCTCCTAAATATTTAGTACTCATGGCTGTACATTCTAAGTGCCAGCCAGGAAAACCTTCTCCCCAAGGAGAATTCCATCTCATGATATGAGCTGGTGATGCTTTTTTCCAAAGTGCAAAATCTGGAGCATTTTTCTTTTCGTTTTGCCCGTCTAAATCACGAGTATTGGCAAACAAGTCTTCAATATTTCTATTACTTAACTCACCATAATTTAAACCTCTTTTGTTATATTCTAAAACATCAAAATATACAGAACCATTGCTTACATAAGCTAAACCTTTCTCTATCAATTTCTCTGTCAATTCAATTTGTTCTATAATATGTCCCGTTGCAGTAGGTTCAATACTAGGTGGTAAAAAATTGAATAAATCTAAAACCTTATGAAAGTAGACTGTATATTTTTGTACTATTTCCATAGGTTCTAATTTTTCTAAACGAGTTTGTTTTACAAAACGATCGTTCTCAACATTGCCGTCATCTGTTAAATGTCCTGCGTCAGTAATATTCCTTACATAACGGACATTGTATCCTAAATGCAAGAAATATCTAAAAATCATATCAAAACTCATAAAAGTACGTACATTGCCCAAATGGACATTGCTGTATACTGTAGGTCCACAAACATACATTCCAATATTGCCTTGAAGAATTGGGGTAAACGTTTCTTTTTCGCCTGTTAGCGAATTGTATATTTTTATGGGATTGTCTTGATATAAATGCATTATTAGGAGCTATTTCCTGCTATTCGCTGTATCTTTTAAAAGGGCATTTCGAGAACCTCAATGACCTTTTAAAAGGATGCCGCTTCTATCAGGGCTATTATTAAAATTTTGTATCTAATTTAATGTAATCTAAGAACTCTCTGCGTGTTTTCTCTTGTTTGAATTTTCCGCCAAATTCAGCAGTTACTGTACTACTTTCAATGTCTTTAATTCCTCTTGAGTTTACACACAAGTGTTTTGCATCAATTACACAAGCAACATCTTCTGTTCCTAGTGCTGCTTGAAGTTCTTGAACAATTTGCATTGTTAAACGTTCCTGAACCTGAGGTCTTTTAGCATAATAATCTACAATACGGTTCATTTTAGATAAACCAATTACTTTTCCGTTTGAAATATAAGCAACATGAGCTCTACCTATGATAGGTAATAAATGATGTTCACAAGTCGAATAAACTGTTATGTTTTTTTCAACAAGCATTTCACCATACTTATAATTATTAGCAAAAGTTGAAGAACCAGGTTTTTTATTAGGGTGTAATCCGCCAAAAATTTCTTTCACGAACATTTTAGCCACACGATTAGGAGTTCCACTCAAACTATCGTCGGTTAAATCCATACCTAAAGTTGTTAAAATACTTTCAACGTCCTTTTTAATAGAAGCAATTTTTTGTTCGTCTGTTAATTCGAAAGCATCTTTGCGTAGAGGGTTTGTAGCACTTGTACCTATGTGGTTATTTCCAATTTCTTCTTGAAATTCTTCGTTCTGAGTCATTATAAAATATTCAACAGTTTTATATATGACGCAAATATACGTAATATATTCAGATTATAAATTTTGATTTTTAACATAAAAAAAGTTAAACAAAACTGTATTAATTGTTAAAAATTCATTAATTTTCGCAAATTTATTTGAGCAAAACACAATAATTATGAAAAAACACCTACTTATCTTCATTTTTTTATTGGGATATTTTCTGTCATTTTCACAAAATGCCCCAACAGTTTATGTAGATATTCAAGCCCCTTTGCCTATATGTAATCCTGGAGAATCAACCACTCTTCAAGCTGATTATTTGCAAACGTATGCTACAAACACAAATAATTATGATGTGACGCAGATTCCTTATGCGCCACAGTATCCTTTTACAGGAGGAACATTAATTACTACAACAAATCAAGATGATGTTTGGTCTGCTAGTTTTACACTTCCTTTTCCGTTTTGTTTTTATGGACAAAATTATACCACAGTTTTAATAGGTTCGAATGGTGTTGTTCATTTTGCTAATGGCACTCAACCTGCTGGTGGTTTCTGTCAATGGAGTTATACGGGCTCTTTACCAAGTGCTAGTTTTCCAATTAGAAATGCAGTTTATGGTGTTTATCAGGATACTAATATAGCAACTCCACCAGTTACAAATGCTTCTATTCAAAATGTAAATTTTTATGTTACAGGAACTTATCCTAATAGAGCTTTTGTTGCAAATTTTAATGAATTGCCTCAGTTTAGTTGTAATAATAGTGTTGGTTTTCAAACTTCACAAATTATATTGTATGAAACAACAAATACTATTGATGTACTAGTGAATAAAAGAACCGCCTGTACTGGGTGGAATGGAGGTAGAGGAGTTATTGGTATTATGAACCAAGCAGGAACTTTAGCTGCTGTACCACCAGGCAGAAATACAGGTACATGGAGCGCCCTTAATGAAGCTTGGCGTTTTACTCCTTCAGCAGCTGGAGGTTCAAATGTTTCT
>CBFHBH010000191.1:0-5122 GCA_965653735.1 uncultured Flavobacterium sp.
TACCGATGTAAATGAGCCTCCTCTTGATGAAAAAATTAAAGCAAACTTTGCTGATTACAAGAAACAGTTGGGAGAATAGTTATAATTTATAACCGTAAGCAAGGCGTAAAGCTAATTGCCCAGTATTGAAATTGCCTACATTTTCATAGCGCAAACTAATATCAACGTGTTTGGTTGCTACACCTACGCCAGGATTCCATAAAAAAGAAACACCTTCGCCAGTGGTACTAAAAGCAGCTCCAAGTTCGCCAAGAATGTAGATTTGATCTCCAATGTGTGACTTAAAACCCGCTTTTGCAGGAATGTAAGCAATGTCAGAAACGGTACTGCTAAAATAATGTGTGTAACCTGTTGTACCTATTAGCGAACTCTTTAAAGTAATGTCGTATTGTATACGTCCATCAATTCCTGCAGCAAAAACATAATCTTTTATAGGTAGTCCTCCGTTGAAGCCATATCCTAAACGGATATCACCTACTTTTTTTTGCCCATAATTAAGCATTGAACATAGAGAAAATACAAGTAGTAATAAATTTGTTTTAAATAAATTCATAAAAATTTTATTAGAGAATTGGGTATAGTGTTAACTCCATATCCTTTTTAATTATTGTATTTTTGCCAAAAATATTTGCCATGAAGCTTTCTGTATATACCAGAGAATTTAAAGAAAATATAAAATTAGCTTACCCAATAATATTAGGAATGTTGGGGCATACTTTAGTTAGTATAGTAGATAACATTATGGTTGGTCGTTTAGGTCCAACTGAACTAGCTGCGGTTTCTTTAGCTAATAGTTTTGTGTTTATTGGTATGTCTTTGGGTATTGGTTTTTCTACAGCTATAACTCCGTTAATCGCAGAAGCCGATGGAGAAAATAGTTTAGTAAAAGGTAGAAGCGTTTTTCACCACGGATTGGTACTTTGTAGTGTTCTTGGTTTAGTGCTGTTTGGGGTAATATATGCTGCAAAACCATTAATTGTTTTAATGGGACAACCTAAAGAAGTTGTAGAAATGGCTAAACCTTTTTTAGACTTAGTTGCTTTTTCATTAATTCCGTTAGTTGTTTTTCAGGGATATAAACAATTTGCAGATGGTAAGAGTGAAACCAAATATGCTATGTGGGCTAATTTGCTTTGTAATGTTGTTCATTTGTTTTTGAATATTGTTTTGATTTACGGAGTTTGGTTTTTTCCTAAAATGGGTATGCTAGGAGCTGCTGTTGGAACTGTTGTTTCGAGAATTGTGATGGTAATTTATATGCATATTGCTTTAAAATCTAAAGAGAAATTCAAACCTTATTTCGACGGATTTAGTATTAAAGGGATAGGTAAGGTGATGAGTTTAAAAATTATTAACCTTGGATTGCCATCAGCAATGCAAATGTTTTTTGAAGTAGCTTTATTTACTGGAGCTATTTGGTTATGCGGTAGAATTGGAACTGCAAGTCAAGCTGCAAATCAAATTGCTCTGACATTAGCAACATTCACTTTTATGTTTGTTTCTGGACTTAGTGTTGCAGGAATGGTTAGAGTAGGTAACCAAAAGGGAATAGGAGATTTTATAAAATTACGAATCGTTGCTAGATCTATATTTTTGTTAGCAATTATTGTACAAGGAACTTTCGCCTTATTGTTTGTTTTGTTGCACACTATCTTGCCTCATTTTTTTGTTAATGAGAATGTTTTACAAACCGCCGATGTTATTACTATAGCTTCTCAATTAATTTTGATAGCGGCAGTTTTTCAATTGTCTGATGGTATACAAGTAGTAGTTTTAGGAGCTTTAAGAGGAATACAAGATGTAAAAGTGCCAATGTATATTACCTTTGTTGCGTATTGGGTAATAGGATTTCCTATATCAATTTATTTAGGTTTGTTTACTAATCTAAAAGCGATTGGAGTATGGATAGGTTTGCTTTCTGGTTTAACAGCAGCAGCATTATTTTTGTACCTTCGTTTTAATAAACTTTCAAAAAAATTAATAATTCATAACTCATAATAATTACCATGGAATTACCAAAATTTGTACTTGCTGATAACTCTGACTTTCCAGACGATATTTTTATAATTCACTTAGAATACCCACGTTTCCTTATCAATTTGAAAGATGATTCTGTTGAATTTATCGAAGAGTTAGATGATGAAGATGAACATGAGATGGAATCAGAAATGGAACATTTAATTACATTAGCAGGTGAATTTTATGACCGCGAAATGGAACGCTACGAAGAGTAGCGTCAGCAAGTGAATATCTTATTTTTTATTGCATAAATTACAAGACCAATTCTGTTTTTAACGTCTAGTTTAACAAACAAGTTGTCACGATAGCCATCAATAGTTTTAGGACTTAAATGCATTTTATTGGCTATTTCTTTATAAGTCATTTCAGTACAAAGAAGTTTTAAAAATTCTATTTCAGTATCTTTTAAAGCTTCTTTTGTATTAGACTTCCCAGTAACTGAATTTACTAATACATCTACTACAATATTTGAATGATAAAAACCAGTTTCTATAGTTTTTTTAAGTGCAAATTCTAAAGTCTTTTTATCTACATCTTTAAGTAAATATCCTTTTGCTCCTGCACGAATCATTTTAAGAATTGTTCCTTCGTCTTCTTCTACGGTTAAAGCTAAAACATAAATCTCTGGATGGTTTTCTGAAAGCCATTTGGTGGTTTCAATACCGTTCATTATTGGCATGTTTACATCCATCAAAATTATTTTGGGTGCAGGGTGTGTTTTCAATTTTTCGACTAATTCGGCTCCGTTTTTACATAGAAATGCTACATGAAAAAGTTCAAATTTATTTATTACTTCAGCAATAGCTTGTGATAGTAATGTGTGATCTTCAATTATTGCAACAGAATATTTTTCCATGATTATTTTTGTTGATAAATGATTGAAAGACTTGTTCCTATATTTAATTCTGATTCTATATTGACTTCAGCGCCAATTAAATGTCCTCTTTTTTTCATGTTTATTAATCCAATTCCTCTTTCGTTTGTTTCATTAATGTCAAATCCTTTACCGTTATCTTTAGCTACTATAATTACTTCTCTCTTTTCTTCTTCTGTTTTATAGTTGATGCTTACCGCAAGTGTCGAAGCTTTAGAGTGTTTAATGGTGTTCGAAAAAAATTCTTGTAGTATTCTAAAAATTATAGTTTCTGATTTTGGATTAATAGTGAATTGTTCACCTTCTGTGGTTAAAGTGGTTTTAATATAATTAAGCCTGTTAAAACGATTGATTTCTAGGGTTAACGCTTCCTCAAGACTTATTTTACTCACATAATCAGGATTGGTAACTTTAGATAAACTTCTTACTTCATTTAAAATGTTAGTTAAGTTTTCATTAAGTTCATTAGTTTCTGGATCGTTTATTTTCTGTAATTGAATTTTAGCCAAAGTAATTAATTGGCCAATATTATCATGAAGTTCCCAACTGATATTGCGTAATGTTTGTTCTCTAATCTCTATTTGAGATTCTACAAGTTCTTTTTCAAAATGTTTTTGTGCTTCTACTTGTCTTGTAATGAGTATATTTTTCTTTTTTTGAAAAATTAGAAACAATAGTATAATTACAAAACATAAGCCTGCTAAGCCTAGTGTTGCAAATATTACTCCTTCGTTTCCGGTTTGCTCCATATAAAACCTATAATGTGTATTAAATAATAGGCTAAAAGTAAGAAATAATTTACAATAAAAATGTATGGTATAGTGCTGGAATCCGAATAGTATTTTCTGACTATGTAAAAAGGGATGTTCGGCACAAAATAGATTAAGTATGCAGAACTTATCCAAAAAATTAAAGATTCCGATATATATAATACTTTTTCTGAACGTAGTATTTCAAACATAAATAGCAAAACAGATATTGCAATACACGAGGAACCAATTATGAATGTATTTAAAAAGTAATCATTCCAGAATGATTCAACAAAAAAATTAATTACCACAGAAAGACAGTAAATAAATATAAAAGCAGTTATTATTTTTTTAGAAAACTTACTTTCAATATATATTTTGTAAATAAAAAGGATTACAATGAATCTTATTATTTGATAAATATTATATATAAAATAATTGCTTGAAACATTATTAAAACTTTGGTATAATAAGCCTATCGTGTCATTAATGCTGGTATACCAAAGCAGAAATAAAAAATATTTTAATACTGTTTTTTTAAACTTATAATAATAAATACTTCCAATAATTGCAGTTATAAATTGCAATATTATTATTAAGTATTTAATGTCTTCTGTGGTAATATTATTTAAGGGCATAAAATTTTTACATGTTTACTGTTTTGGAGGAGGGAACATGGCAACCTCATTAAGTAAAAGACTAGTTTCGTTTTCCTCTAAGAATCTTTGCTTTTGAGTTGTGTCTCTGTTTCTTTCACCTTCAGAAAGTAGTCTTGTGATAACCTCAAGATTTCCTTTCAATTTGTTTTCTCCTGTATTTTTAATGCTAAACGGAACATGTTCAAGAATTGGATATCTTTTAGATATTTCACTTGAAGCTGTTGCAATTGTAGGAGCAAAGAAGATTGTTTCTCTACCAGGAATTAAATTTGCAATTTGTTCTTTACTGTATTGACCTGTTTTAGGATATTCTGAAAAATAAATTCTTACACCAGTGATTTTTTTATTGTTCAATTCTGAAACTTTATCTAATAAAGCAATGTAATTTTTAAGAGAATCTATATTTATCCAAGCAAATTCAGTTCCTTGATATGTTCCATTTTCTCTGTTTCTTTCAATGATACTTTGAATATCGTTACTGTATGTTTGTTTCATCATTATTCCTTTTGTTACAGGGATAATGTTATGTGGCATTTTAACATCAGTTTCCTTTTTAGGATCACATGATGTTAATAATTGTAGCATTAAAGCTAAAAATAAAGTGATTGTTCCTTTAGTTTTCATGTTTGTTTTTGTTGATTTACATGCAAAAGTATTGCATTGACAAAGTACGAGACACAGGAAAAACACCCAATTTGCGCTAACCTTTTTTGGTTATTTAAAATATTTTTTAAACAAAAACTATAAAAAATAAAAAATGGGTTGATTATTGTGATGTAATTTTTATAGATATTTTTCACATATAAAGTTTACAAATTTCC
>CBFHBH010000192.1:0-5032 GCA_965653735.1 uncultured Flavobacterium sp.
TGATTGTTTAAATTAGAATTTACTGTTGTCTTATTTTTTTCAATTAAAACATTTTTATATAAAGGATTAATATCTTGGTCACGAATGAGCCCAATGTGTGAATTTAATTCATCCACAGTGCCATAACTTTCAATTCGAATGTGGTGTTTGGGGACTCTTGAACCGCCAAAAAGTGCTGTAGTTCCTTTATCACCTGTTTTTGTATATACTTTCATATTGAATTTAGTAGTCTTAATTAGTTTTCAAAAGTATTAAAAATAGATTTTATAAAAGAAAAAAGCCATTCGAAAGAATGGCCTTTTAATAAATTTTAATCTGAATATTAGTATCCAAAAAGTTCTTCAAGAGATATTTTCTTTACTTCACCTAATTTTTTCATATCATCCATAGAAACTTTTTTCTCTGAAGCTACAATTGCATATGTATATGGTTTTCCTGAAAGATTATTTTTGTGGAAACTTTGTACATCTTGCATAGTGATAGCATCAACAGAGTTGTAGATTTTCTTTCTAATATCTGTAGTCTCACCTAATTGCTTATTAGCTAAATAAGTAAAGATAATATTGTCTTGTGTTATACGTTCAGTTTGAATGTCTTTTTTAACTCCTGTTTTAGCTAAGCTTAAATTGTTAGGTAATTCAGGCATTTTTGTTAAAAGTTCATTCATTGCAACTGTTGCTTCATTGAATTTATCTGCTTGGCTACCTACATAACCTAACATGTAATATTGCTGTTCTTTTTTCTGTGGGGCAACGTAGAAACCGTAAGTGCTATATGCCAAAGCTTTGCTTTCACGGATAGTTTGGAATACTAATGACCCCATACCTCCACCAAAATAGTTGTTGAAAACATTTACGATTGTTGATTTGTTAGAATCATAATTTTCAGTGTTTCTAATCCAACGAGTTTCCGCTTGAACCATATCATAATCGGTAAATAAAACTTGATTAGATGTTTGTTGTATCTGTTTGAATTCTTTCATAGCAGGCGCTACAGCAAATGATGCAGGAACTGTATGAATTGTTTTTAGTTTGCCAACTAAGGCTGTTAAGGGTTGAGGACCATAATAAATAATAGTTTGCTCGTAGTTGTTTAAATTTTTGATACGGTCTAATAATTCTTGAGAAGTAATGGCTTCCAATTCTTTATCAGAAAAATTATTATTGAATTTATTTTTAGGACCATATTGTGCATAACTAGTTAAACCTTGAAGAATAGCACCTTTATTAGCTTTAGCATCTTTACGGGATTTAGCAATACGAGCTTTCAAAGCTTTTAAAGCATTTTCATCTGTTTTTACTCCATTAACAACTTCTTCATATAACCTAACTGCTTTTTCAAAGTTTTCTTGTAATCCTTCAATTGTTACAGTAGTGTATTCTTCACCTGTTCCAATGTTGAAGCTACAAGCAATTTTATAGAATTCTTTTGAAATTTGTTCAGCAGTCATTTTATCTGTTCCTAAAAACTGAATGTACTGAGAAGCTATTGATTGTTTTAAATCATTTAAAGTACCAATTTTATAACGGTATTTTAAACGGAAAATATCATTGTCTTTATTAGCTACATATAGAACTTCGACTTTACCAATTTTAGATTTTTCAATATCTTTATTAAAATCTAAAAATACTGGCTGTGCTGGTGTGCTAGGCATTTCATTAACCATTTTTACAAAGCTTGATTGTTTGTCAGCATTTGTTTCAACTGGTGTTATAGAAGGTTTATCAATTTTATTCGATTTTGGAGCTTCTCCCTTACGTTTTAAAATTGCAACATAGTTATTCCCTAAGTATTTATTTGCGAAAGCAACTATGTCTTCCTTTTTAATTTTTGATAAATCGTTCACATAAGCTACTTGATCCTTCCAATCTAATTCAGAAGTAAAAGCATCCATTAATGTACTTGCTCTATCTGAATATTTTTCAGTTTCATAAATTTTAGATTTTTTGATATTATTAATGATTGAAGGAATTAAGTTATCATCAAAATTTCCTTTTTTCAAGTTTTCAATTTCAGCTAATACTAAAGTTTTTACTTCTTCTAGCGACTGACCATTAGTTGGAGCTGCAGAGAAATAAAGAACTCCGTAATCGATTAAAGAGTAAGTGAAAGCACTAGCTCTAAGAAGTTTTTGTTGTTTAACTAAGTTTAAATCTAATAGACCTGCTTTTCCGTTGGTTAAAATTTGGCCAACTAAATCAGCCAATAAAGCATCTTTATCTTTGTTTCCTGGTAAACGGTACCCAATTGTTAAACTTTCTGCATCTGGACCTACAATTTCTTTTACAATAGGAGCTGTAATTGGGCTTTCTGGTTGGAAAGTGTATTTTTCAACTGGCTTGTTTTGCATTGAACCAAAAGCCTTGTCAATCTTCACAATAATTTCATCTGGATTGAAATCACCAGACAAAATAACTCCCATGTTGTTAGGAACATAATATTTATTGAAATACTTACGAATTTCTACTAATGAAGGGTTTTTTAAATGTTCAACTGTTCCAATAGTAGTTTGTAAACCGTAGTTGTGTTTTTGGAATAAATTAGCAAATAAGGTTTCGAAAACTTTACGACCATCATTGTCTAAAGTACGATTTTTTTCTTCGTAAACTGCTTCTAATTCAGTGTGGAAAATACGTAATACAGGATTACGGAAACGTTCTGCCTGAACTGCTAAATATTTATCGATAGAACTACTTGGAACGTCATCTGTGTAAACTGTTTGTTCAAAAGAAGTGAAAGCATTTGTACCTTGCGCTCCCATTGCGCTCATCATTTTATCATATTCATTTGCAATAGCATATTTACTAGCTACACCCGAAATTGAATCGATTTTTTTATAAATAGCTTTACGTTGAGCTTCTTCAGTAGTTTTGTTGTACTGCTCGTACAAACCATCAATTTTACTTAATTCAACTTGCTCTTTTGCCCAATCTAAAGAACCATATTTATCAGTTCCTTTAAATAACATATGCTCTAAGTAATGCGCTAATCCAGTGTTTGTCGAAGGGTCAGTTTTACTACCTGCTTTTACAGCTACATAAGCCTGAATTCTAGGGTCTTTTTGTGTTGGACTTAGAATAACTGTTAAGCCATTTTTTAATGTGTAAAATCGTGCTTTTGTAGGATCGTTGGTCACATATTTATAGGAGTAACCGTTCCCTGAGGCTTCTTTCCACAGGTGCTGACTTTGAGCAAATGCGACAGTTGAAAATACTACTGCAGCAAGAGCAAACTTAAATTTGTTTAGCATTTTTTAGTTTAATTAATTTAATTGAGTCAAAAATAAGTTTTTTCTTATTTAAAAGACTAATAAGAAAGTGTTAATTCTTATTTATTTGGATTATCACTTTCAATAAGTCCATCTCTAAGACGAATAATTCTATGAGCATGTTGCGCAATATCTTCTTCATGTGTTACTAGTATAACTGTATTCCCGTTTGCATGAATTTCGTCGAAAAGTCTCATGATTTCTACAGAAGTTTTACTGTCAAGATTTCCTGTGGGCTCATCGGCAAGAATAATTGAAGGTTTGTTAACCAATGCACGAGCTACAGCAACACGCTGACGTTGTCCTCCCGAAAGTTGATTGGGTTGGTGATCCATACGGTCTCCTAAACCAACTTGATTTAGCACTTCTATCAGTTTTTGAATATCCTGCGTAAATCATGGGTAATGCCACATTATCTAAAGCAGTTGTTCTAGGTAATAAGTTGAAAGTTTGAAAAACGAAACCAATTTCTTTATTACGAATTTCGGCTAACTCATCATCCACCATTTGGCTAACATCTTTATTATTCAAAATGTAAGTCCCAGAAGTTGGTGTGTCTAAACAACCCAAAAGGTTCATCAAAGTTGATTTTCCAGAACCAGAAGGACCCATGAGTGCTACATATTCACCTTTGTTGATTTTTAAATCGATGCCTTTTAAAACGTTTATGGTTTCACTTCCTAATTGGAAATCACGTTTTATGTTTTTTATGTCAATTAATGAATGAGTCATTTTTAGTTTTTTAAACTTTAAATATTTAAGGTATTTGACTCTAAAATATAAAAAATGTTACATTGGTTTCTAAACTCTAATGGTAAAATGTTCTTTTTCTTGTTCATAGCGAAAGAAAACTAAACCCCATTGAAAGGTATCGATAGTGACTTTAACTTTTGGATGATTTTTAATAATTTCCCAAGTGTATTCCATGTCTTTTGACCAGTGAATATCATCAAAAATCCAAACGGTATCGTTAGTAATTGTTGGTAATAATAGTTCGAAGTATTCTAAAGTGGCTTGTTTGGAATGATTTCCATCGAAGTAAATTAAGTCGAATATTTGAGGTTGAAGATCTTTTAAATAAGAAGAGAATTCGGTTATTTCAGATTTGATATTATTAAATCTAAAATTCTCAAATTGATTTTGTGCAACTCTTGATGTTTCTGTACAGCCTTCTAATGTTGTAATTGCAGCCTCCTGATTTCCTGTTGAAAGGGCAGAAGTCGCTAATCCTAAGGAAGTTCCTATTTCAAGTATGTTTTGTGGTTTAAAATAATTTGTTATTCGAAATAACAATTCAGCTCTTTTTTTTGATATGCCAGCATTTTTAGCAATAGCTGATATTTTTCTTTGGTTGGATTTAAATACTCTTGAACCAGCACCAAAATCAGTCACTTCAATAGTATTGTTGTTTTGAAGTAAACTGCTTCGGTATTCTTTTAAAGTCTTGTATTCAGGGTAATTAGTTTTATCATAAAAACATCTGGTTACTAAACTAAATACAAAAGGGGAGTGAACTCCGTGTTGGTTTGAGGAGTTCCAAAGGAAATTTAGATATGATTTAATTATTCGTAGCATTTTACCCTTCCATCTTAGCGCTCAATTCAAACCAACGCTCCTCTTTTTCTTCCGTTTTTTTAATGATGTTTTGCAGCTCGTTGGCTTTCTTTTCGATATCAGCATCGGCTACTTTTCCATCTGAAAACAATTGTTCAATTTCTTTTTTCTTGTGTTCTAGGTCTTTTATTTCGCGCTCAATTTTCTGAA
>CBFHBH010000193.1:0-5030 GCA_965653735.1 uncultured Flavobacterium sp.
GCCTTTGGAGCTATTTATACAGAAAATTTGTTGTCAGGAAAATGGCTAAAGTATATTAGGCCAATCATGATAGCAATACCGGTTTTACTTTTTATACCAATGTATCAGTTAGCATTTCCTAATGTGAGTCCAACATACATTATAAATAATCCCGAGCGTTATCAAAAATTGGGCATGCTAGAATGGGAAGATGGTGAAGAACATCATTTGCCACAGGATTTCGCCGATATGTTGGGTTGGACAGAATTAGCAAAAAAGACAGACAAAGCTTTGGCAACGATTGATAATACTGAAAACACATTGATTTTATGTGATAATTATGGTCAAGCAGGAGCTATTAATTTCTATGCGAAAAATAAATCGGTGAGTGCTGTTTCTTTCAATGCTGACTATGTCAATTGGTTTCCTTTGGAAAATAAAATTAAAACCATAATTTGGGTAAAAGAAGCTAAAAACAAAGCTGAAGCAATAGAAATAGGAGCCAAAAAATTTGACAATGTTATTGTTTTTGATTCTATTGAAAATAAATTAGCCAGAGAATATGGAACCACGATTTTTATATTAAAAAATCCTAAAGCTGATATCAACACATCATTGAAAAAATGGATTGCTGAAAGTAAAAAATAATTTGTTTAAAAGATTTTTTTAAATTGGCATTGTTTTTGAAAACTAATTCAAATCATTTTCAACCATTTAAAACTATAAAATATGATTAAAAAAATTACTTTATTAGCCTTTTTATTTATTTCCTGTTTTTCTTTTGCTCAGTTTGGTCATTTGTCAATTTTCTCTGAAGATGGGGATAAGTTTATCCTGATTTTAAATGGAGAACAGATAAATGATATACCACAATCTAATTTAAGAGTTGAAGATCTAAATCAACCTTATTATAATGCGAAAATCAAATTTGAAGATAAGACTTTAGCTGAAATAACTAAAAATAACTTAATGTTGACTGACGTTGATGGTGTTTTTTCTGATGTAACTTATAAAATTAAAAGAGATAAAAACAATAAGACTAAAGCGAAGCTAAATTATTTTTCTTCTATACCAGTACAACCTGATTTTATTCCAGCGCCAAATGTACATGTAATTCATTATGGGCAGCCTAGGACAGTTGCGATTAATGGAGGTGTTTCTCAAACGACTACAACTACAACAACCACACAAACAGACGGCATGACAATGGGAGTTGGTATGAATGTTGGAGGTGTTAATATGGGAGTAACAATTAACGATTCTATGGGGGGTGGAACTGTTACTCAAACAACTACTACTACAACATCTTCTTCAAATCATGTTTCAGATACAAGACATTTTGAAGGAGAGCGTTCGGTAAGAGGTTGTAGAGGAAGATTAGGAATGTCGGGTGCAAATTTTAATGCAGCATTGTCTACTATAAAAAAGCAAAGCTTTGAGGAGACTCGTTTAAAAACAGCAAAACAAGTTATTAATGATAATTGTTTGAATGTAGATCAAATTATCCAAATTGCTAATACTTTTAGTTTTGAGGACAATAAATTAGAGTTTGCTAAATATGCTTATTATTTTAAATTGAATGGAATTTTCTCTTTCAGTAGTAATGTTGATGAGTTATCAGATTACATACAAAGTAGACAATAATATGATATAATTACATTTTAAAAGGCCATTCTTTCGAATGGTCTTTTTATTTTTGCTAAAATTAGATTTATGCCCCATCACCATTTTATTTTACATAAGCCTCACGGTTATTTAAGTCAGTTTATTTATGAAAAAAAACGACCCAAAAAAAAACTAGGTGAATTGTTCGATTTTCCTGAAGGGACTATGGCTATAGGTCGTTTAGATGAAGATTCAGAAGGGTTATTGTTGCTTACGACAGATGGTATGATGAGCGAGATTGTGAGAAGCAAAACAATTGAGAAAGAATATTATGCCCAAGTTGATGGTTTAATTACTGATAAAGCCATAGAAAAATTGAAAAATGGAGTTGAAATTGGTTTTAAAGGAATACGATACACTACCAAGCCTTGTGAATCTTTTAAAGTAAATGAATTACCAAATTACATTGGTGAAGGTAGAAGAATACGTGATGAACGTCATGGACCTACAAGTTGGGTTTCTATTACTTTGACAGAAGGTAAATTTCGCCAAGTAAGAAAAATGACAGCTGCAGTTGGTTTTCCTACTTTGCGATTAGTAAGAGTACGAGTTGGAACAGTCACTTTACATGATTTGAAAGCAGGAGAAGTGCTTGAAGTATCAGATTTTTTCAAGCAATAAGTTAAACAGAAAAATACTAATATGTTAAATATAGTTTTAGTAGAGCCTGAAATACCAAATAATACAGGAAATATTGGTCGTTTGTGTGTGGGTACAGGAAATCGCTTGCACCTAATAAAGCCATATGGTTTTGAAATTACAGATAAAAATCTGAAACGTTCAGGATTAGATTATTGGGTACATTTAGATTGGAAAGAATACAATAATGTTGAGGAATGGATTACTCAAATTCCAGATAAATCAAGAGTGTTTTTATTTAGTTCTAAATCGGATAAGTCATATTACGAAGCGGAATTTAAAGAAGGAGATTGGTTGGTTTTTGGAAAGGAAAGTATTGGTTTGAGTCAAGAAGTGATGAATGCTTTTGAAAATCACCTTACGATTCCTATGAGTGATAAAATTAGAAGTTATAATATCGCTAATTCTATAGCTTTTGTAGTTGGAGAGGCTAGAAGACAATTGTTTTTCAAATAAAAATGCGTAACAATAATCTCGACATACTAAAAGTAATAATGGCCTTTTTGGTTGTGGCTTTGCATATTTTTCCGGTTTCTAAATTAGACGGTTTAGAAGGATTAATTTCATATGAAATTGCCAGTGGGATTACTCGAATTGCTGTGCCAACATTCTTCTTGATTTCAGGATATTTTTTAAGGAACAAACTTAATGATAGAGCCTATTTATGGAAATATGCTAAACGAATTCTGCTGCTTTATATAACTTGGCAAATACTATATCTTCCTGATTTAATTCGGTTTTATAAATTGGGTTGGTTTAACCGATTTGATATGGTTTTGAAACTTATTTATGGCTATTGGCACTTGTGGTATTTGTTGGCATCGGTTGTTGCAGTTGGATTATTGTATTGTGTGCGAAACAGTTCTGTTTTTTCAAAATGGGTTCTAATAATTTCATTATTGACTTTTGGATATGTTTTTCAAATTTTAATTCAGTCAGATGTTTTGCATTGTTATTTAGACATTCAATTTGTATATGTAGTCATAGGGACAACTAGAAACTTCTTATTCTTTGCTTTTCCAATGATGTTGCTTGGAACGCTTTATGAACAATGGAAAACTACGATTAGTAATACAAAAAAATGTATGTTCTCCTTTGGGCTTTCCTGTTGATAGAAGTGTATTGTTATTATCAGTTTAAAGTAAAAGCAATGGATTTTTTAATTGTTTTGCCTTTATTAAGCATGTTTACTCTTGTGGTTGCTAACGAAAGTAAATCTGTAACTTCAACAGCTGTTAATCCTACACTTTCTTTAGGAATTTATTTGGTTCATCCATATGCTATTCGTTTAGTTTATGAATTCCTTCCACAAAAGACTTTCGAATTTGTTGTAGTTAAATATTTTCTGGTTTGTTTTACAGCTCTATTATTTTGGTGGATTTTGGATAAAATCAATAAAAAAGCACCTTTTTTATTTTAATTAACTGAAAGTTAATGTTTTAAAAACAATCCTGTAATAAAAAATAAGTAACTTAGTATCTTTCAATTATTGATAATTGGAAATCATGAACGAGATTGTTTTAACATTACTCGGAGGATTAGTCCTTTTCTTATATGCAGTAACCAGTCTGTCTGATGTTATTCGGAGAATTACTGCAAAAAAACCAAAAAAATGGCTGCTTAAATTTACCGGAAATACTTTCACTTCAATACTAACTGGAACAATAATTACAATCGTATTGGATTCATCATCGGTAGTGATAATAATTACTATTGTTTTGGTTAATTCGGGATTAATGACTTTTAGGCAAGCCATGGGAATTGTTATGGGAGCAAACATTGGAACTACTATTAGTAGCCAAATTATTGCACTCGATGTTTCTAAATATTCGCCTATTTTACTAATTATAGGCATGTCAGTCTTGTTGATTACTCAAAAGGAGAACATCAAAAAATATGGGCAATTGTTTATTTATTTTGGGATGCTTTTCTTTGGGTTGTTTATCATGGAAAATGCAATTTCACCATTAAAACAAAATCCAACCTTTCATGAT
The DNA here is from genome assembly GCA_965653735.1 of uncultured Flavobacterium sp. Classification (GTDB taxonomy): domain Bacteria; phylum Bacteroidota; class Bacteroidia; order Flavobacteriales; family Flavobacteriaceae; genus Flavobacterium. The sequence goes on from CBFHBH010000193.1 coordinate 4,278, forward strand.
TGGATGCTAAAAATGGATGATCCAATAAATGGAGCTTTGACAGGAGCTTTAGTAACGCTTATAATACAATCTTCCTCTGCAACTGTTGGTATGGCTATTTTATTAGTCAAAAAAGGAGCAATAAGTTTAGTAGGAGGTATTGCAATTATGCTTGGTGCCGAACTAGGAACCTGTAGTGATACTCTTTTAGCAACAATTAGAGGTAATAGACAAGGAATAAAAACCGGGTTGTTTCATCTTGTATTTAACTTTACCACTGTTGTTATTTGTTTATTGTTGTTTTTACCTTTTGTTCATTTCGTAGAATGGATTAGCGGAAAATCTTCTTTAGAACAGACATTGGCAAACGCTCATTTCTTGTTTAATTTTATTGGAGTTTTAGTTTTTGTATGGTTTTTGCCTTGGTTCGAAAAAATACTTAATAAGATAATACCTGAAAAAACAATAATTGATAATAAGGATAAAGTTGCTGGGCTAACTAATTAAGTATTTCGTTAAAAAACGATTTCATTGCTTCCCAAGAACGTTTTGCTGCTTTTTCATTATAAGCAGTTCCTTTGCTTTTATCATTTCCTGCATCTTTGTGTGTGAATGAATGTACAGCATCAGCATAATATACCATTTGCCAATCGGCTTTTGCTTTATTCATTTCATCATGAAAAGCTTTTATTTCTGTTTCAGGAACAAAAAAATCATCGGCACCATGTAAGACTAAAACCTTAGGTTTGATTGTTTCTATTGATCTTGCTGCAT
>CBFHBH010000194.1:0-5013 GCA_965653735.1 uncultured Flavobacterium sp.
GTGGTGAATCATTAAATACTACTCTTTTTCTTATATCTGATTTGCAACCATTATTATCTGTTACTGTTAAAGTAGTATAATATGTACCTTGTGTAATATATGTATGACTTGGATTTGTTGCAGTTGAAGTAGATCCATCTCCAAAATCCCAAAGATAAGTATTAGGTGTAAAAGTTGAAGCTGAACTATTGTTGAATGTAAAAGTTCCAGCACAAGCTGAAGAATTCGTAATTGAAAAATTAGGCTTATTATCAAAAATTCCAGGTGTAGAATTAAGATTTGGACTTTCAGGATTATCTGTAAACTGAACGCTAAATAATAATGGAGTACTATTACTAAACTGATCTACAATAAGTACATACCAATTACCACTCACTACATCAACTCCAGGATTAAATGATGTTGCTGCATAAGGAGGAGATGCCATTCCTGTGGCTCCAGGAATTCCATAAACTGTTGCAGATCCTGCAAAGTTACAACTTAACTGTGTTTTTGCATCACAATTAGACACACCTGGAGGTCCTGCCAAAGCATACAAGCTCCAATCAAAATCAGAAAGGCTTGGTAATCCAGCTGGTGTGAAAGGCCTAATAACAAAATTTAGTTTACCATTTGCTTTAGCTTGAAAAGCTATCCAGACACTGTTATGTTCAATGCCTCCACAAGCAAGTTGTTCTAATTTAGTCCCAACACCGCTAGGGTTAAACGATTGAGTGTTACCACATACGATTACAGCACTAGAGCAATCGGATTGAGCGTTACTAATGTTTGGAAAAAATAAAATAAGTAATAAAAGCCCCCAAACATTCTTTAAATAAGTAATTGTTTTTGACATAGTTAGACGTTTAGTTAATTCATTTAAATTTAAAGAAAACTAACTAAATCCTATTTTGACAAATGACTAAAAACGATAAAGCGTAATAAAAATCCGATAAAAAGATTTTTATTACGCTTTAATTAATTAAACTGAAAATCAAATAATTATCACTTCTTTTTCATTTCACTGGGTTTTTTATAACCATTGATGGTATCAGCATTCATTTGACGAACTAATTTTCCTTTGTCATAGTACTTCCAAATTCCTTTTTTCTTATCATTATTGTATTTACCAACAACTATAAGGTTCCCAAATTCATCATATACTTTATAAGGACCTTGAAGTAGATTATTTACATAAGTAGATTCTTCTATAAGTTTTCCTTCTTTGTTGTATTTTTTTGAGGCACCGTGTTTTAAGTTATTTTTATAAGCTACTTCTTCACCTAAGACACCATTTGTATAAAACACTTTTCTAATCCCTTCAATTTTATCTTTAATGTAATTTTCGATTGTCATAATTGTCTTTGCACCTTTATGATAATACTTCCAATCACCTTCTCTAAGTTTATTTATAACATTGCCCTCACTAACCTTATTTCCTTTTTCATCAAAAAAAACAGTATATGCTCCTCCCTTTCCATCAAAATCTCGAGTTGCCATAACTATTTTCTTATCGCTATTTGCAAAATAAGTAAAATGTCCCTGCTCTTTTCCATTAACAAAATTGCCCTCATATCTGGGTAATTTAGAATCGTCATAGGTTCCTTTCCATAAGCCATGACGTTCTCCTTTTGCATTAAATTGATTTTCATTAGACTGTGCTAAAGCAACTATAGAAGATAATAAAACGGTTATAATAATAGCAATTCTCATCTTGGTGAAGTATTTTTAAAATAAAACTCAAAATTATTGGTTTTATTTTCTAAAACAAAAACCAAGCCATTACTTTATCATAATAATTACTTAAAAGATTCTATTAATTTTTGAGCGGATTCTTTAAAACTAGCTCCGATTGATAATTCGATTCCTGAAACTTCTATATCAGTAGTAGAAAATGCGGTAATTTTAGTTTTATTAATAATAAACGATCTATGGATACGTACAAATTCTTTTTCAGGTAATTCTTCTTCCAAATTACCAATTTTATATTTTGACATAATCGAAGTACCATCCGTTTTATGAATTTTCACATAATCTTTAATGCTTTCAACGTAGGTAATATCATTCAATATAATTTTATGATTTTTCCCAGCAGATTTTAGTAAAATATAGTTATCATCATTGTTATTATCGATTATTTTATTCTGAGGAATTACTGATTCTCTTAAAAAACGATCTACCGATTTAAAAAAACGTTCAAATGTGATTGGTTTGAGTAAATAATCAACCACATCCAATTCATAACTCTCTATAGCAAAATCCCTATATGCAGTAGTAAAAATAGTTTTTGGTGGGTGCTTAAGACTTTTTAAGAAGTCGATTCCTGTTATGTTTGGCATTTTTATATCTAAAAAAAGTAAATCTATTTGTTGTGTGTTAAGAATTTCAAATGCTTTCATTGCAGTGTTTGCTGTATCTACAACTTCTAATACATCTATTTTTGCAATATGATTTTCAATCAACTTTACAGCTAAAGGTTCATCATCAACTATCAGACATTTAATTTTCATGAATACTATTTTCTAATGTTAAAGTTACTGTAAACAAGTCATTTTTTTTATCAATTTTCAAATCATAACGGTTACCATATAATAGTTCCAACTGTTTTTTAATGTTGGTTAAACCAATAGATTCTTTGTTCATTTCTACTGCCGAATCTAAATAAGTATTCTGAACTTTAAAAATTGTTTGCCCCTGCTTACTTTCTAAAGTTATCCATATTTTAGGTGAACCACTGTCTTCGCCTGCTCCGTGCTTAAATGCATTTTCGACCAAGGATAGAAATATCAACGGTGGCACCTGATTTTCAAAATCGACAGAAGATTTTACAGTAACTTCTAAACGATCATCGTAACGCAATTTTTCTAATTCAATATAGTCTTCGATTAGTTTCATTTCATTTGAAACTGAAACAAAATCAGCATTACAACGGTATAAAACATAATCTAAAATGTCAGATAATTTCCCTATGGATGCTGAAGTCTTAGGTGAATTATCAATAGACAACGAATAAATATTATTTAATGTATTGAATAAAAAATGTGGATTAAGTTGAGCTCTCAAAGATTTCAATTCGATTTCAGTTTTTTCATTACTTAACAATAATCTTTTCTCTTTTTCTTTTGAATAATCAGAGAAAAATTTTGCTAAATAGAAGACAAATGTTGCTGTTAAAACGCTTGGTCCATATTTAAATGCAATGTAACGCAGGTCAGTAAAAATTTCGAAAGGTGATTCCTGAGTAAAAGGCGGCTTACGTACTAATGGCTCTGCCAAATGAACTGTAGACAATCTACTTAGAGCTGCTAAAAGATATACTGACACCAAAAATGTAATTCCAAAAACCAAATATCCTTTTTTCAAAAAGTCTTCAGTTAAAAAATAATAGGCTGTTAAGTAAGCCATTACGGCCCCAAAAAAAGCATCACTAATATGATAAACTACTATTTCTGCAAAACAGTCTTCATTCAAATTAGAAAAATCGCTAAATACACCTACAGCAACGAAAACCAACCAAAAAAGAAGGTGTTTTACAATTCGGGGCTGCTTTAAAATTTGTAAATCCATAAAGTAAAATTCTACCCAAATGTAACCAACTAAAGTTTTTTATAGTCCTACAATCGATAAATGAGTCATAATTGGACACGAATATACCAAACCTGACGCCGAATTAGAATTATAAGTGTAAAATAACTAAACATCTACATTTTTGGAGTATTCGTCTACAGCAAAAATTGTGTTTTCAAATTATATTCAATTTTGGATCAAATTAAAAAACGAACAAATGAAACAATTTATTTATGCCATTGCATTATTCCTTCCAGTATTACTTTATGGACAAGATGTTACTGTAAAAGGCTTGGTATTGGAGAAAGCAAATCAAAAACCTATTGAACTAGCCAGTATTGCTTTCCTTGATAATGAAACAAATGCTTTAATTCAGGAAACAACTTCTGATGCTAAAGGGCATTTCGAAGTAAAAGTAAAACCAGGAAAGTATCATTTACATATTAATTTCTTTGACTTTGAACCAGCAATACTTAATCAAGTTCAAATTTTAGAAGATAAGAACATTGGAAAAGTATTACTTACACTAAAAGAAACCAAAGTTCTTGATGAAGTAAAAGTTGTCTCTGAAAAAACATCAATTGAAACCCGATTAGATAAAAAAATCTTTAAGGTTGGAAAAGAGTTGATATCTAAAGGTGGTTCTGCAAATGACATTTTAAATAATGTTCCTTCAGTAAGTGTAAATGCAATGGGAGCAGTTAGTTTAAGAGGAAACTCGAGCGTACGTATTCTTATTAATGGAAAACCTTCTGTAATGACACAAAACAACGGATTAGAACAAATCCCTGCTGAGTCAATCGAACGTGTAGAAGTAATCACTAATCCTTCGGCACAATACGATGCACAAGGCGCTTCAGGAATTATCAATATTATCTTAAAGAAAAACAAAGTAAACGGTTTTGGTAGTTCAATTACAGTGACTGGAGGTATTCCAAATAATAATTCGATTGGTGTGAATATGAATTACAAAAAAGAAAAATTTAATCTTTTTAGCGACATCCGTTATGGAAGACTGAGTCTTTTTGGCGACGATAAATTATTCCGCACCAATTATCAAAACAATATAGTAAGTGGATATATAGATCAAAAAACAGATCGTACAAGAAATTTCAATCGTTTCAATCTTTACTTTGGCAGCGATTATTACATAAACGAAAATAATACACTTACATTAAGTTATTACTACCGTCATAATGTGAGTAAGAATAATGTTGATTACTTCTTTAATTATCTTGATGTTAATAAAAATCAAACACAATTAATAACCGCTAATGAAAATTACAAAGAACCACAAATATCTAATCAAATTGAGCTAAATTATGTAAAAAACTTTGCAAAAAAAGGTAAAAAGTTAACAGCAAACATTCAATATGATTTTTGGAATGATGATGAAAACGAGCTAATTTCTGAGAGAAGTGAAACTCCAACCATAGAAGCAACTTGCATAGAGATGTCTTTAGTTAA
>CBFHBH010000195.1:0-5013 GCA_965653735.1 uncultured Flavobacterium sp.
TGTCAGACATTCATTTGAAGGCTCCTTTTTTCCTAACTCAAAAACTGTTGCCTTTATTAAATGACGGTGGAAGTATTGTAAATACCTCATCAGGCTTGTCTCGATTCAGCTATTCAGGTTATGCTGCTTATGCGATCATGAAAGCAGGAATAGATGGATTAACGCGTTATCAGGCAGTAGAATTCGGGAACAGAAAAATAAGAGTCAACTCGGTTGCACCTGGTGCTATAGAAACTGATTTCGGAGGTGGTTTTGTAAGAGACAACAAAGAATTGAACGACATGATAAGCAATATGACTCCACTTGGAAGAGTTGGAAAACCAGACGATATTGGTAGTGTAGTTGCCTTTTTATGTTCTGATGAGTCTAAATGGGTCAATGGTCAACGTATTGAAGCTTCTGGCGGAATTCACATCTAAACACATTAAACAATAAAGCCCTAAAAATTCAGGGCTTTTTTTTTATTAGTTTTTAGGTTCTTTCATTTTGAATGTTTCCATAAACTTAGTCGTGTAATTACCTGCAACATAATCAGGCTCATCCATTAACTGTCTGTGGAAAGGAATGGTAGTTTTTATACCTTCAATATAGAACTCATCTAAAGCACGCTTCATTTTTGAAATAGCCTCTTCTCTTGTTTGAGCAGTCGTAATCAATTTCGCTATCATTGAATCATAATTTGGCGGAATTGTATAACCTGCATAAACGTGAGTATCTAAACGAACTCCGTGTCCTCCTGGCGAGTGTAAAACTGTAATTTTACCCGGAGACGGACGGAAATCATTATAAGGATCCTCAGCATTGATACGACATTCGATAGAGTGTAATTGTGGTAAGTAGTTTTTACCAGAAATAGGCACACCAGCCGCAACTAAAATTTGCTCACGAATTAAATCGTAGTCAATTACTTGTTCAGTAATTGGATGTTCTACCTGAATACGAGTATTCATCTCCATGAAGTAGAAATTACGGTGTTTGTCTACTAAGAATTCTACTGTACCAGCTCCTTCATAGTTAATAAACTCAGCAGCTTTCACTGCAGCTTCTCCCATTTTGTGACGTAATTCGTCAGTCATGAAAGGAGAAGGTGTTTCTTCTGTTAATTTTTGGTGACGACGTTGTACTGAACAGTCTCTTTCAGATAAGTGGCAAGCTTTACCATAAGAATCACCAACTACTTGGATTTCTATATGACGAGGCTCCTCGATAAGCTTCTCCATATACATTCCATCATTACCGAATGCAGCAGCAGCTTCTTGACGAGCACTTTCCCAAGCTTTTAATAAATCTTCTTCTTTCCAGATAGCACGCATACCTTTACCACCACCTCCAGCAGTAGCTTTCATCATCACTGGATATCCAATTTCTTTAGCAACTTTTTTTGCTTGTTCGAAATCTTCTAAAATACCATCTGAACCAGGAACACAAGGAACTCCAGCAGCTTTCATAGTCGCTTTTGCTGTAGCTTTATCTCCCATTTTATCAATCATCTCTGGAGAAGCCCCGATGAATTTGATACCGTGTTCTTGACAAATTTTAGAGAATTTAGCATTCTCTGAAAGGAATCCGTATCCTGGGTGAATTGCATCTGCATTTGTAATTTCTGCAGCAGCAATAATATTTGACATTTTCAAATATGATTGGTTACTTGGCGCCGGACCTATACATACAGCTTCATCTGCAAATTTAACATGTAAACTATCTGCATCAGCTGTAGAATAAACCGCAACGGTTTTGATTCCCATTTCTTTACAAGTTCTAATTACACGAAGTGCAATTTCTCCCCTGTTTGCTATTAATATTTTTTTAAACATAATTCTTCAATTAGATAATTAGACAATGTGCCAATTAGACAATTAAGAAGAAAGAAAAAAATCTAACTTCTAACTTCTAACTTCTAACTTATTATGATGGATCTACTAAGAATAATGGCTGATCAAATTCAACAGGAGATGAATCATCAACTAATATTTTCACGATTTTTCCAGAAACTTCACTTTCAATCTCGTTGAAAAGTTTCATCGCTTCGATAACACATAATGTATCACCTTTAGAAATTGTAGAACCTACTTCAACAAACATTGGTTTGTCTGGAGCTGGCTTACGGTAAAAAGTACCAATCATTGGTGATTTTACTGTAATATATTTTGACGTATCCTCGCCAGCAGCTTCAGTAGCAGGAGTAGCAGCAGCAACCGGAGTAGTAGCTACTGGAGCAGCCACTTGCATTTGAGGTATAGCCGCTTGCATAGGAACATGCTGTACATAAGTTGTTTCAGCTCCTTCTGTTGTTGTTTTGATAGTGATTTTGAAATCATCCATCTCTAATTTTACTTCTGTAGCTCCTGATTTTGCTACAAATTTGATTAGGTTTTGAATTTCTCTAATATCCATGATATTTTGATTTTGGTTTATTATTTAGTATCATAAGCCCATTTTAGATAGATAGATCCCCAAGTGAATCCTCCACCAAAAGCGGCAAATATAAGATTATCTCCTTTTTTAAATTGCTTTTCAAAGTCATGCATTAACAATGGCAATGTAGCCGATGTAGTGTTTCCATAACGATGAATATTGATTAGCACTTTTGATTCGTCTAATCCCATACGTTCAGCAGTTGCATCGATGATTCGTTTATTGGCTTGATGCGCCAATAACCAGTTAACATCGCTGTGTGACAAATCATTTCTTTGCATGATTTTTCACTCACATCTGCCATTCCTGAAACTGCATATTTAAACACCGTTTTTCCGTCTTGGAAAACAGTATGTTGTCCGTTTTGAACGGTCTCTAAAGATGCTGGAAGTATTGACCCACCTGCATCAATTTTAAGATATTCACGACCAATTCCGTCAGAACGCAAATACTCATCTTGAAGTCCTAAACCTTCTTCGTTAGGCTCAAAAAGAACAGCACCTGCACCATCTCCAAAGATAATGCAGGTTGCTCTGTCTGTATAATCGATAATTGAAGACATTTTGTCTGCTCCAATTAAAAGTACCTTTTTGTAACGTCCTGATTGAACATAAGCGGCAGCTGTTGACATTCCGTATAAGAAACTTGAACATGCTGCTTGCAAATCATATGCGAAAGCATTTACCGCTCCAATTTGTGAGGCTACATAAACTCCAGTAGAAGCCACAGGCATATCTGGTGTTGCAGTAGCCAACAACACTAAATCAATTTCTGCAGGATTAATTCCTGACTTTTCGATTAGATTTTGAGCTGCTTTTATAGCAAGAAACGAAGTTCCTTTGCCTTTTTCTTTTAAAATTCTTCTTTCTTTGATTCCTGTTCTTGTGGTAATCCACTCATCATTTGTATCAATCATTGTTTCCAACACTTGGTTAGAAAGAACAAAATCAGGAACATACGCACCAACGGCGGTTATTGCGGCAGTTATTGTACTCATAAAATTGTAATAATACTTCCTAAAAAAATCCTTTTTTAAAAAGACGATGAAGTTACAAAAATCTTTAAAATAAATTTTAAATAACTTCTATTTTATTTTCAGTTATATCCAACAAAAAAACTCTCACATTGTGAGAGTTAGATTTCTTTTACTAAAACGTATTAAGCAACAGCTACCGATTTATCGATAACTACTTGACCTCTGTAGTACATTTTACCTTCATGCCAGTAAGCTCTGTGGTATAAATGTGCTTCTCCAGTTACAGGACATGTTGCGATTTGAGCAACAGTTGCTTTATAATGAGTTCTTCTTTTATCTCTTCTTGTTTTCGAGGTTTTTCTCTTAGGATGTGCCATTTTACAAAATTATTTATCCGTTAATAGTTTCTTTAATGCTGCCCAACGCGGGTCAATTTCTTCTTCTTTTACTTCTTCTTCGTCTTTGACTTCAATTTCATTAAGCGTTTCCAAGTCCATATTTTTTGCATTTGGACCAATTCTCTTTAATGGTACTGACAAAGCAATCATTTCATAGATATACTGCGAAACGTCTATTTGATGTTCACCAAAAGGCAAAATGAGTAATTCCTCATTATCATCATTGTATGTTTCACCAAAACGAACCACTAATTTTAATTTACCTTTAATTGGCATATCAAACGGTTCACCAGTTACATCACACAAAACATTTACAGTTCCAGCATGCTTAAAATTCAATTCAAGCATATTTGTTTGCTTTTCAAAAACCAAATTCACTTTTACGTCTGCCGAATCAAATTCGTCATATTCAAAGTGATCAAAGAACGCTTTATTTATTTGATACTCAAACTGATGTTTTCCAAGCTTTAACCCCACATAAGGAATTAAATATTCATTTGTACCTTTCATACTAACAACAATTTGTCCCTTAATTAGGGTGTGCAAAGATATAAAATATTTATAAAATCAAAAGTGTTATGAACATTTTTTTGTTTATAACTGCTTTTCCTTCAATTTTAAAGGCTTTTCTGAAATAACAGCATGCTCATTTCTTGATTTGAAAATATCGATTGCAGCATAAACTGCTTCAACAAACGAACTATGATCTGCAATTCCTTTTCCAGCAATATCAAAACCAGTCCCGTGATCCGGCGATGTTCTCACCTTATTTAAGCCAGCCGTGTAATTTACTCCTTTCCCAAAAGAAAGTGTTTTGAACGGAATTAATCCTTGATCATGATAGGTTGCAATTACCGCATCGTACTTTTCATATTGTCCGCTTCCAAAAAACCCATCAGCAGAGAAAGGACCAAAAACCAAGGTTCCTTCATCAAAAATCTTTTTCAAAGCAGGCTTCAATACTCTTTCCTCTTCATCACCAATCACACCATTATCTCCAGAATGTGGATTTAATCCAAGAACTGCAATTCGCGGTCTTGTAATTCCAAAATCCTGAATTAATGACTGATTAATAGTTTTTATTTTTTTACGAATAAGCTCTTCAGTCAAATGGTTTGCCACTTCATTAATAGGAACATGATCAGTTAACAAACCAACACGAAGTGAATCCTGAATCATAAACATTAAAGCATCTCCTTCCAGTTCTTGATCTAAATAATCTGT
>CBFHBH010000196.1:0-4999 GCA_965653735.1 uncultured Flavobacterium sp.
CAGCATTATAGTCATAATTATAACGACCGTTATTTAAACTTCTAAATCCTAAGTCTAATTCAAGGCGATTTGATTTTGATAAATATCTTTGGTAAGAAACTTCTCCTCCAAACCCATCATTATCACCTAATCGAATACCAATTGCATTTTTTTCCTGAGCCTGAGAGTTAAGAGCTAACCCTAAAATCATAAAGACAGATAAAAATATTTTTTTCATAGTTAAAAATTTTGTTTAACGTTTAACGAAAATAAATATACAAATATTATACTAATTGATAAATTTTTTTTGTTTTAAATCTGGATTGTACTTATTAAATTCTCCATTTCAAACAAATTCTCTTCTTCATTTTCTAAATTTGAAATTGTACTATCTTGATACTTAAAAAGTTTCCATCTTTTATTGTTGTATTCTAAGCAAGTAAGATTCTCTATCCAATCACCAGAATTTAAATAGATAGTTTTTCCAAATTTATTTTCAACCTCCTTGATTTTTGGTTCATGAATATGTCCGCAAACAACATAATCGTAATTTTTGTCAATTGCTAAATCGGTGGCAGTAGTTTCAAAGTCGTTTATAAATTTTACTGCTTTTTTTACACTTGCTTTTATTTTTTTTGAAAATGAGTACGATTCTCTGCCCATTTTATGTAAACACCAATTTATAAATCGGTTTATTAAAATAAGATAATCATAACCAAAACCACCAAGTTTGGCAATCCATTTAGAATGCTGGACAGAAGCATCAAAAACATCACCATGAAAAATCCATGTTTTTTTCCCATCTAAATCAAGAACAAGTTTGTCTAATAATGAAAAATTACCCATAAAAGTATCACTAAACTTTCTAAGTGCCTCATCGTGATTACCAGTGATGTAGTACACTTTTGTTCCTTTAGAAGCCATAGTGATTATTTTTTTTATGACTTGTAAATGTGCCTTTGGAAAGTATGATTTTCTAAATTGCCAAATATCAATTATGTCACCATTTAACACAAGTGTTTTTGGTTTAATTGTCGATAAATAGTTGGATAATTCTTTTGCATGACATCCGTATGTACCTAAGTGAATGTCTGATATTACAACGAGTTCAACTTTTCTTTTTTTCAAAATCTAGATTAATTTGAAGTTTAGCAAATAAAAAACTCTGATATTAATTAATCAGGAAGTAATCGTTAAGAAATCATGGTCACTCTTTTAAGTTTTCAATATTTAACTTTTAATCTTTCAACATTAATCTTACATTTGTTTCAAACTACTAAAAATGGCAGGAAACAGTTTCGGAAACCTTTTTAAAATAACCACTTTTGGAGAATCTCACGGAGAAGCTTTAGGCGGAATTATAGACGGTTGTCCTGCAGGAATCACAATAGATTTTGATGCAATTCAAAATGAAATGCAGCGTCGTAAACCAGGCCAATCTTCAATTGTTACACAACGTAAAGAAGAGGATGAAGTTCAATTTTTATCAGGACTTTTTGAAGGAAAAACAACAGGAACACCTATTGGTTTTATTGTTCCAAATACCAATCAAAAATCTGATGATTATTCACACATAAAAGATACATATCGACCTAGTCATGCTGATTATGTGTACGAAAAAAAGTATGGAATTCGAGATTATCGTGGCGGAGGTAGAAGTTCTGCACGTGAAACGGCGAGTAGAGTAGTGGCTGGTGCTGTTGCTAAGCAAGTTATTCCTGATATTAAAATAAACGCTTTTGTTTCTTCTGTTGGAGAGATATTTATTGATAAACCTTATCAAGATTTAGATTTTTCAAAAATAGAATCAAATCCTGTACGTTGTCCTGATGAAGCTTCGGCTCAAAAAATGGAAGCATACATCAAAGAAATTAAAAAACAAGGCGATACAGTTGGTGGAACAATAACTTGCGTTATTCGAAATGTACCAATTGGTCTTGGAGAACCAGTTTTTGATAAATTACATGCCGAGTTGGGTAAAGCAATGCTTTCAATAAATGCAGTTCATGGCTTTGAATATGGTGGTGGATTTTGCAGTGCAAAAATGAAAGGGAGCGAACACAACGATTCATTTAATTCTGATGGGACTACTAAGTCAAATCTTTCTGGAGGTATTCAAGGAGGAATAAGTAACGGAATGGATATTTATTTCAAGGTTGCCTTTAAACCTGTGGCTACTTTGCTTCAAAAACAAGAAGTATTAACAAATAAAGGAGAAATTATAGAACAACAAGGAAAAGGGCGTCATGATCCTTGTGTGGTCCCTCGTGCTGTTCCCATTGTAGAAGCTATGGCAGCACTTGTCATCGCTGATTATTTTTTACTAAACAAAATCTATCAAACTAAATAATGGAAATTACTAATACACCAACCGAAAAAAAATCACTTTTTTCAAATTTAACTGTACAAATTTTAGTTGCCATGATTCTTGGTGCTGCACTAGGAATTTTTATTCACAATAATTATTCAGCTGATATAGCAAAGGAGTTTAGCGGATATATAAAAATGTTAGCAACAATATTCATTCGTTTGGTACAAATGATTATTTCTCCTCTTGTATTTACTACGTTGGTTGTTGGAATTGCTAAATTAGGAGATATTAAGGCTGTTGGAAGAATTGGCGGGAAAGCACTTGGTTGGTTTTTAACAGCTTCTTTAATTTCACTTTTAATTGGAATGTTTTGGGTAAATATTTTAGAACCTGGAACAGGATTAAATTTAAGTGGAGTAGACGTTTCTGCTGCAACAGAAGTAACTGAAAAAACTCAAAATTTTTCTGCACAAAATTTCGTAGAACATATCATACCTAAAAGTGTGGTAGAAGCAATGGCAACCAATGAAATTTTACAAATTGTAATATTTTCAATCTTTTTTGGTTTGGCAGCTGCTTCTTTAGGAGATTATACAAAGCCAGTTATCAATGCTTTAGATAAGACTTCACATATCATTTTAAAAATGGTAAACTATGTAATGAAGTTTGCTCCACTTGGGGTTTTTGGAGCTATTGCTGGAGTTTTTGCAATTAGAGATTTAGGAGAGCTGTTATTAACTTATGCTAAATATTTTGGTTCTTTCTTAGTTGGAATTTCTTCGCTTTGGATAGTTTTATTGTTGATAGGTTATTTGTTCTTGAGATCAAGAATGACTGTTTTGCTTAAGCATATCATATCACCTTTAGTGATTGCTTTTGGTACAACAAGTAGTGAAGCTGTATTTCCTAAGTTGACTGAAGAATTGGAACGTTTCGGAGTAAAAGATAAGATTGTATCATTTATGCTTCCTTTGGGATATTCTTTCAATTTAGATGGAAGTATGATGTATATGACTTTTGCCAGCATTTTTATTGCTCAGGCCTATGGGGTTCATTTAGATTTAGGGACACAAATGACAATGTTAATTGTATTAATGTTAACTAGTAAAGGAATTGCCGGTGTACCAAGAGCAAGTTTAGTCGTTGTGGCTGCTACTTGTGGTATGTTTGATATTCCGGTTGAAGGAATCGCTTTAATTTTACCAATCGACCATTTTTGTGATATGTTTAGAAGTGCGACAAATGTTTTAGGTAATGCTTTAGCAACTTCGGTAGTAGGGAAGTGGGAAAAAGATTAAGAATTTATAAATAATAAAAAAGCGACCATTTGGTCGCTTTTTTATTAAAATCTATTATCACCGTCGAGTAAGCCCCCTAATCCACCAAGTAAGCTTCCTTCTTCTTTTCCACCAGTCATTCCAGAAGCCATTATAATTCTTCCAGCTAAACGACTAAAAGGTAACGATTGAATATAAACTACTCCAGGACCTCTTAATGTTGCATAAAACATTCCTTCGCCACCAAATAAAGTGTTTTTAATTCCACCAATGAATTCGATATCGTAATCTACATCTTTAGTAAAACCTACAATACATCCAGTATCTACTTTTAAAGCTTCTCCTGGCTGTAATTCTTTGCGTGCAAGAGTTCCTCCTGAATGTACAAAAGCCATTCCGTCACCTTCAATTTTTTGCATAATGAAACCTTCTCCACCAAACAATCCTCTCCCTAATTTTTTAGAAAATTCTATTCCTACAGATACACCTTTAGCTGCACAAAGAAATGAATCTTTCTGACAGATAAATTTTCCTCCGTATTTCATTAAATCAATAGCAACAATTTTTCCCGGATATGGAGCAGCAAAAGATACTTTTTTCTTTCCAGATTCTTGGTTCTGGTATGCAGTCATGAATAGACTCTCACCAGTAAGCATTCTTTTTCCAGCATTTAAAAGCTTTCCTAAGACTCCAGATTGTTGTGCAGAACCATCACCAAAAATTGTTTCCATTTTGATTCCGTTATCCATCATCATAAAGCTTCCTGCTTCGGCCACAACCACTTCTTGAGGATCAAGTTCAATTTCTACGTATTGCATTTCTTCACCATAAATATGGTAATCTATTTCGTGTGCTTGCATTTTTTTAGTTTTTAAGTTTAATTGATTAGAGTTTCGATTGAAAAAAATGTTACAAAAAAAGCGTTCAAATTTGAACGCTTTAAAATATTATCCATGAATAGTCTCTTTTTTTCCAAAATTTACAATAATGCTTTCTTCGTATTCAATCCATTGTTTCCAACGATTGTCAACATATTCTCTTTCACCATATTTTCTAGCAAAATTTAAGAATGTTGTGTAATGATTTGCTTCAGATATCATTAGTTCACGATAAAATGTAGATAATTCTTCGTCATTTATGTTTTCGGAAAGTACCTTAAAACGTTCACAACTTCTAGCTTCAATCATGGCAGCAAAAAGTAAACGATCTATCATTGATTGATCTCTGCTGCCATCTTTTTTTAAAAATTTAGTCAGTAAACCTACATAATCGTCCTTACGCTCACGTGTAAACTCAAAACCTCTTGCTTTAATAATATCGTGAACCATTCTAAAATGATCCATTTCTTCAATAGCAATTTTTGTCATTTCTGTAACTAAATCTTCTTTTTCAGAATTGTTAATTATCAGGTTAATCGCATTTGTAGCAGCTT
>CBFHBH010000197.1:0-4982 GCA_965653735.1 uncultured Flavobacterium sp.
CAAGCGTGATCCGATAAAATTTCGCCTAAATTATCTTCTGCAATGTTAACCCATCTAGGGTCTGTTTTTAATTTTAATCCTAACATGATTTCAAGATTGAAGTGCAAAATTACATTTTATTTGCGATTTATGATTTATATCTATTTTTGTTTAAAAAATATATTTTTTGAAAACACTCTTAGTTATAGGTTTAGTTTTTCCGGAACCAAATTCTTCTGCTGCCGGAACCAGAATGTTGCAGTTAATAGAATTGTTTCAAGAGCAAGACTATAAAGTAATTTTTGCGTCTTCGGCCCAAGAAACTGATTTTTCTTTTGACTTAAATTCCATTAATGTTGAAAAGAAAAATATTGAATTAAATAGTTCAAGTTTTGATTTATATATAAGTACTTTAAAGCCTGATATAGTTTTGTTTGATAGATTTATTTCTGAAGAACAATTTGGATGGAGAGTGGTAGAAAATTGCCCAAATGCAATTCGAATTTTGGATACCGAAGATTTACATTGTCTACGTTATGCAAGACAAAAGGCCATTAAGAAAAATCAACAATTTGAGTTAGAAAATTTACTGGAAGAAGAAACCGCTAAAAGAGAAATTGCAAGTATTTATCGTTGCGATGTATCGTTAATGGTTTCTGATTTTGAAATGAATGTTTTGCAGGATGTTTTCAAAATAGATTCTTCATTGTTGTTCTATTTACCGATGTTTTTTGTGCCTAAAAAAAGTTTTAAATCTTTTGAAGAAAGAAAAGACTTTGTTTTCATAGGTAATTTTCTACATGAACCTAATTATGATGCTGTTCTGCAATTGAAATCACTGTGGTCATCAATTAAAAAAAATATTCCTGATGCAAATTTAAATATCTATGGAGCTTATCCATCTCAAAAAGTGCAACAATTACACAATGAGAAAGAGGGTTTTTTGATTAAAGGGAGAGCAAATAACGCTTTAGAAGTTATTGAGAATGCTAGAGTTTTATTGGCTCCATTACGTTTTGGTGCAGGAATAAAAGGTAAACTTCTAGAAGCTATGCAAGTTGGAACGCCAAGTGTAACAACATCTATAGGTTCTGAAGGAATAGTTACTTCTAATGAATGGAATGGCTTTGTTACTGATGATTCATTAGAATATTGTAATAAAGCGATTGAGTTGTATATGAATAAAAGTTTTTGGAATGAAATGCAACTTAAATCAAAGGATGTTTTGCTTGAAAAGTTTTGTAAAGAGATTTACAGTAAAGATTTTAAAAGCAAAATTGATGAGTTGATCATTACCATATCTAATCATAGATCTAATAATTTTATTGGAAAGTTATTACTTCAAAATCAGTTTGCTTCGACAAAATTTATGTCAAAATGGATTGAAGAGAAAAATAAAGGTTGATTATTTTTGAAAAATCTAGTTTTTTAACAAATTTCTCTATAACTTTAAAGGTTGGCTATAATTATTCTATCAAAAATACGTTGATGCTTAAAAAGTACTTCTACTTTATAATTCTGTATTTTGTTACCATTCATATATCTGGTCAGATATATGATTTTAGACGCATAGATCAAGAAGATGGGTTACCTTCAGCAAATATTAATGCTGTTTTTCAAGACAGTAGAGATTATTTATGGATTGGAACTGACGGTGGAGGGCTTGTTAAATTTGACGGTGTTAATTATGAAATTTTTGATCGTAACAAAGGATTATCTGGTGAATTTATTACTGATATTACTGAAGATTATAAAGGAAATTTAATCATTGCAACCAAATATGGTGGTGTGTTTGTATATGATGGATTGCATTTTTCTAAAGTTAAAACTGATGATAAAACTTCAAATCTAGTTTTTAAGGTTATTAAAACTAAAAAAGGAGTTGTAGCTATTACTCCTAATGAATTGTTTTTAATTACATCAAGCACTAAAGTAGCCTCTCTTTATAGGTATAGTAAATCGATTGATCAAATCAATGCTGCTGTTGATTTAGAAAACGATAAAATTTTATTGGCAACTAATGAAGGTGTTTTAATTTTTGAAAACAATAAACTTGTTCCGTTCTTTCGTGAAATAATACATGGAAAAACTACCTTAAGTAAAAGTGTAACTGGCAAAATATTTATTGGTACAGATAAAGCTGAACTTTTTACATTTGATAAAGGAAAATTGTCAGAACCTGAAATAATTAAAGATGATAATGGTAAACCTTTTTCTCTTAAGAATATATATGTGACTAAGCGAGGGAGTAAATGGTTGAGTAGTTATGATACCAAAGGAGTTTGCCTTAGTCATGGAAGTTTTAATGTCTTTTTTGATAAATCTAATGGTTTTAATGGGGATCTGGTTAATTCATTTTTTCAAGATAAAACCAAAAATCTTTATATTGCTACAAGTGCCACTGGACTTTTTGTTACATCTCCACAGCAATTTATAAGTTTTGCCAATATAGAAGCGCTAAGCTCACCTTCTGCTTTTTGCGTTTTTAAAAACAATGACAAGATATACTTTTCTCAAGACAAAAAGTTTGTAAATGAAGTACTTTTTAATAGTACCGATGATATTAGATTAATAAGAAAACTTCCTATTGAAAATTCAAATGTTGGTTTTGTCAACAATAGTAAAAAATCAGTTTTAGGCTGTAAAGAAGGGTTGGCAATACTTGAAAATGGTGGAATTAGAAAGATTGATTTAAGAAAATTAACAATAAAGATTTAAAAGTAACTTCTTTATTTCAAAATAAAGATGGAGAATATTTTGTAGGAACCTTTGGGCATGGATTATTTATTTTAGATAAGGACTTTAGGTTTTTATATAGAATCAAAGGGAATAAAAATTTTAGCGATAATGTTTCAACAATAGTAGAACTAAGTAATGATAATTGGTATTTAGGAACCAGTGATGGATTATTCATTTTAAAAAAGATAAAAGGTCAATTTTATTTAACTAAAAAAATAATTGCTGATGTAATATCAGTAGGAACTAAAGACAGTCATGGAAATTTTTGGTTTTCTGGAGACAAAAAGCTACTTCTAGTTGATAAAAAATTTAAGAAGAAAGCCTATACTGAAAAAGATGGTCTATTGTCTACACTAATTTATACACTCATTGCTAATAATGATGGTGATCTTTTGATAGGTACAAATTTTGGATTGGCAAAGGTAAAAGTGAGTGAGGAAGGCAAAATTGTTTACATAAACAATTACAATTCTAAAAATGGATTTACAGGGCTAGAAACTAATATGAGAGCTCAATTTAAAGATGAAGAGGGAGATATTTATTTAGCAACTGTAAAAGGATTGTACCAATGTTTAGCAAGCTATAATACAAATTTTAATGAAAACATAAAAGTAAGAATCACTGGACTTACTTTATTTAATGAATCTAGAAAATGGGATACAAATAAAAATCATTGGGATAACTTACCACCAGCTGATTATGCATTTGATGTTGATGATGATGATTTGACTTTCAGTTATCTGACAATAAACAATAATATATCTAAAAATGCATTGTATTCTTATAAACTTGAAGGCTTAGAAAAGACTCAATGGTCTAAACCAACTCAACAAAGGTCAATTAATTATTCAAATTTAAGTTTTGGAAACTATGTGTTTAAAGTAAGGGTTGTTGATAATATTGGTCAACCAATCAGTCCTATTTCAAGTTATTCTTTTAAAATTGAAAAACCATTTTACTTAAGTTGGTGGTTTATTTTAGGTGGAATTGCAATTATTTACATGATAATTTCCTTGATTTTTAGCAGAACAGCTAAATACAACAAAGATTTTGTAAAAAATTATGCTGAAGCTGACTCTTCAAATGAGCAATTTGGTTTGTATTTTCTTTTTCTAGGAATTTTAATTCCTTTAATTGATTTTATTATTGAAATTACAAATGTTAGAGAAGTAGAGTCACTTCAATTTAACATATTAGTTGGTATTGTTCTTATTGGGGTTTATTTTCTGAGTAAAAAAATTAAAGTAATACAAAATAATTTAAGGTATTTATTTGCACTATTTCTCTTTATTTACGCAGTAGAAACAGTTAGGAAAATGATACTGTTTCCAAGTAATATTGCAGCATTCCTTGATTTCTTAGTTGCTTTTTTTCTTTCTTATAGTGTCTTTAAATCAATAAGATATTATTGGTTTTATGTTTTCTTAGTTTTTGGGCTTATCATAGCGCTTTATACTTCTAATGCAATTTCGAGAGAAGTAATGGTAGCTTTCTTATATAGCTGTTTTATAATTGCAATACTCAATCAAGTTAGATACATTGTTAACTTAAATGCAAAGGATAAATTTTTATTTGCTGATAATATTGTAAATAAAGGTACTTCACTTGTTTTGGCTGTAAATAAAAAAGGAGAAGTTGTTTATTGTAGTGAAACCATTCAACAAATTCTAGGATATAATGTAGATGAAGTTAAAGGAATGAATTATTGGTTATTGACAGAGGATGGAGAATTTTCAACTATTAATTATAAAATTAGTGATGCGCTTTATATAAGAAAATTAAAATGTAAAGATGGAAGCTATAAATTTATTCAATGGAAAGACTCTAAATATTCTGATGATTTATATGTGGGTATTGGGCAAGATGTTACTGAACAGGTTGAAGTTCAAAATCAATATAAAAAGCTAATTGAGTCTGCCTCAGATATGATTTATGAAACAGATATTAGAGGATATTTCACCTTTATTAATAAGTTCACCGAAAAACTTTTAGGATTCTCCAGAGAAGAATATATAGGGAAGCATTTTTCATCGTTTATTCATCCAGATTACGCAGAGCAAGTTGTTCAATTTTATACAAGTACTTCTTTAGATAGTGATGAAATCCCTTTTTTAGAATTCCCAGTACTTAAAAAAACAGGAGAGAAATTATGGGTATCTCAAAAAGTTTCTTTATCTCGTAATACAGATGGAAAAGTGATTGGATATGCAGCTATTGCACGTGACATAACTATTCTTAAAAACATAGAAAAAGAGCAAAAAAAC
>CBFHBH010000198.1:0-4957 GCA_965653735.1 uncultured Flavobacterium sp.
TTAATACAATCTTTGAAAAATATAAAATAAACAACAAAACCTATAATACCTGTTGCCATTAAAACTTCCAAAAAAACATTGTGAGGATACATACCATCAGCATACAATATTCGTCCTCCAATTATAGGATTTTGTTTAAAAATTTGAATTGCTAGTTCATAAAAAACTTCCCTCCCAGAACTATCCCCAGTTTTAATTGTTTGGGTTACTCTTGTAAAAAAACTACTTGCTTTATTTCCAATCGTCTGTGGATTATAAACAAGAAGAGCTATCACTCCAAAAATAATGGCTATCGTAAAACTATACATTATCTTTTTCATGCCTTTGGAATAAAATAAAAAAAAGGCTCCTACAATAATTGCAACCAATGTACTTCTAGTTCCTGATGCATAAATAATAGTTAACCCTATGATTACCCCCAAATAAGATAGATATAAAAAGTATTTTTGCGAAATGACTTTATATAAAATTTGGTACAGAGATAATAAAACTAGAGTTACGCCCCAATATCCAAATGAAATAGGATACATTGACATAAATCCAGAAGACCTTCCATTTTTATCATGTTCAATTCCAAACAGTATATTTAGAAAAAGTACCAGTAAAACAAGAAAAAAGATAATCTTAAAAGATATTTTAAAATTAAAATCCTGCCTTTTAAGATTTAAAATAGCTAAAGACGGTAGAAAAGTAACACCTAAAATTTTCAAGTACGTCTCAATTTCTTGAGAATTATTTTTTTCAATAAAAAAGTAATTTTGAAAGCTATAAACAGCTTTAAGAAAATAAATTATCCAGAAAACCACAAAAGCAATTTCAACAATACCAAACTCTTTGAATGATTTTTGAAAAAATTTTCTCAAAATTATAACTCCTGAGAAAAACAAAACAAAAGCTCGAAATGGAATAGTAATTATTTGACTGTCAATTCTAAATGCAGAAGGAAATATACTTACCAGAAAAAAACCGATACAAAGTATAATCCAAAAAAAAGTATTTATTTTTATCTCTTTACTCTCGAAACTCATCTAAACATATATTATACTTCTTCAAAATAAGTATCTGCATCTTCTGGATTATAAGGTTCATTTATCCAAAAGTTGGTGTATAAATCCTCTTCTCCTATATTTTTTATATTGTGCGTATACCATATTGGCATATCTACATAAGCAGGTTCATCACCGTCAAGATAAAAATCTAGGACTTCATCAGTACCAATTTTTCGCAACTGAATTAAAGCTTTTCCCTTAATTACAGCAAATCTTTCAATTTTTCTGGTATGATAATGATTACCTCTTGTTATTCCTGGAACAGTAGTCGAAAATGAAACCTGCCCTCCTATTCCCAATCTTATCACCTCAACAAATGCTCCGCGAGGATCAGTATGTTGTACAAATTTAACAGGATAATGATTTTTGTGATCAAAATAGGATCTAAACGTATTAAACAAATTTAAATCGAATGTAGATTCAAGAACAGGAATTTCTCCTTTATCAAAATAACTTTGTTTATACGAATTCAGTTTTGCCAAAACTTCAGATACTTTGTAAGTCGATGAATGATGAATAATTAATTCTGTATCTGATTTATCATTTTTGATTTGCTCAATAATTTTTTGAACTAATTCTCCAACATAAATTAGATTAACTTCTCCATCATTATCTACAACAGGCGTCTCATTATGTGTAAGTTTATGACAAAAAGTGGCTATAAAAGAATTGTAATTAGGCTTTCCGAAAGGGCCAAAAACATTCGGAATGATAAGTCCGCTAAATTGAGCACCATTTTTTGTTGCCCAGTTTATAAAAACCTCTCTTCCTTGTTTTTTAGATTTACCGTATAAATTGTCTCTACCTTCTTGAGAAGAAGATGAAAAAAGCACATGTGGTTTTGATTGGGTTCTTTCTAGTGATGAAACCAGTTTTTCTACCAAATCTAAGTTAGTATTAAATATGACTTCTTGACTTTCATGTCTGTTCATTGCTGCTAAATGAACAATTACATCACATTGCTTTACAAAAGCATCTAATTGATTCTGATTTTCAAAAAAAGTTTTATCAAAATCAACTCTTTCAAAATCATTAGGAAATAGCCCTAAAGTATTATATAAATGATTGCCAACAAAACCATTTTGGCCAGTAATTCCAATTTTTAGCATAATTTGTTATTTGGTGCACATAAAGTGCTCTAACGGGTATTTGTATTCATCATTAATTTCTCCCAAAAGATAATCACTCATCACTAAAAGTTTTGCATTTTCATCTTTTGATTGAATACAGGAAATAAAACCTTGAGGGACATGTAATATATCTAAATTTTCTGAAGAAAGAATGAATATATGAGGTTTTAAATTTGAATCAGGATTACTCCAATCATCAACATTTATTAATTGTATTTCAAAGCTTCCAGTGATTGCAGAAAACCATCTCTGTTCTATTTTATGACCTTGCCACCCTCTTCTAAAGTCAGTACTTTCATTTTCAATTATATACATTCTTTTTATTTGGGTAGCACTAAAATCATTATTGAATTTTAGATTCCCTCTATAATCTGAATGACAACTTCCTTTTATTATTATAGGCAACATAGTTTATTTAATCTGGATAGTGCTTTACATCAACTTCTCCTAAAACTTCTTTGCGTATTAATGGAAGTTTCATTAAAAGTTGCTTCATCCCTTCAACATCTTGTTGTGTTGTATTGTGTGAATGATAATCTTCAACTTTAGAAATATCTACTTCACCTTCAGAGAAATATTGTGCATAATTTAAATCCCTATTATCGGCAGGGATTCGATAAAAATCCCCCATATCCTCAGCTTTTATCATTTCTTCACGAGTACAAAGAGTTTCGTAAAGCTTTTCTCCGTGTCTTGTCCCAATAATTTTAATTGGATTATCAGCCTTAAACATTTCTTTCAAGGCTTGAGCCAAATCTCCTATCGTACCAGCTGGTGCCTTATTTACAAACAAATCTCCTGGATTCCCATGTTCAAAAGCAAAAAGAACTAATTCTACAGCTTCTTCCAAAGACATTAAAAAACGCGTCATTGAAGGATCAGTAACTGTAAGTGGCTCAGCATTTTTAATTTGCTTAACAAATAATGGAATGACTGACCCTCTAGAAGCCATTACATTCCCATAACGAGTTAAACAAACAGTTGTTTGCTCTAAATTTCTTGAAGCTGCTACTGCTACTTTTTCCATCATAGCCTTGGAAATCCCCATAGCATTGATAGGATAAGCAGCTTTATCTGTACTAAGACAAATTACTTTTTCAACTCCATACTTTACAGCAGCATCTATAACATTCTGAGTTCCTTCCACATTAGTTTTTACGGCTTCCATAGGGAAAAATTCGCATGAAGGAACTTGTTTTAAAGCAGCGGCATGAAACACATAATCTACACCACGCATTGCATAATCAATACTAAGAGGATTACGAACATCACCAATGTAAAACTTGAGTTTATCGTTTTTATATAGATTTCTCATATCGTCCTGTTTTTTTTCATCTCTTGAAAAAATTCGGATTTCTTTAAAGTGATCTGTTTCTAAAAAACGATTCAGCACAGCCGTTCCAAATGACCCTGTACCACCAGTTATAAGAAGTATTTTATTGCTGAATTGCATATATTTATTTATATAATTCTTCTTTCTCTTTTTTTGCAGGGTAATTAATAAGTACTGCCTTGTAGGCTCCTTTGAAAACGAACAAACTTCCTGCAGCTACTCCTATTATTCCGTGCTTATCAATTACTTTTTTTACATCTTGCAATGAACCAGCTCCTCCCAATACGGTAACAGGTATAGTGAGCTTTTCTGTGATTTTATCAATAAGATTCATATCATATCCCTTCATCATGCCATCCTGATCTATAGAATTGATAATGATTTCTCCTGCTCCTAACTTTTGTGCTTCTTCTGCAAATTTTATCGGATTTAAACCCGTTGCTTTTTTCCCGTTGTTAATATATATTTCATAGCCGCCAAGGAGCTTCTTCTTAATATCCATAACAACTATTACACTTTGAGAACCCACTCTATCTGCAATTTCAGTGATAAGTTTTGGATTTTGTATTACTGCTGAACTTAAAGCAATTTTCTCTATTCCAAGACCAAATATTTTTTGTGCCTGTTCAACCGTTTTCACTCCACCACCATAACACAAAGGCATTCTGGACTGATTAGCAAGTTTTTCTATCAAAGCATAATTAGGCTCCTTACCTAAAACCGTTGCATCTATATCAAAGACAGCTAATTCATCTACTTCTTTTTCATTGAATATTTTTACAGCATTGATAGGATCACCAACGTATTTAGGGTTCTTAAAGTTAACTGTTTTTACCAAACCGTTATCGTGTACTAAAAGACTGGGAATAATTCTTGGTCTAAGCATAGTTATAGTTTAGCAAAATTGTGTAACAATTGTTCCCCATAATGGTGACTCTTTTCTGGATGAAACTGAATACCGTAAACATTCTCATGATTAGCTGCAGAGGTAAATGAAATCCCGTAATCTGAAACAGCTAAAATATCTTTTTGATTATTACATTCAAAATAAAAACTGTGTAAGAAATAAAAAACCGCTTCTTCTTCTAAGCCGTCAAATAACTTATGTTTAATAGGTTTGACATCATTCCATCCCATATGAGGAAGTTTATTCATCAAATTTTTTTATTGAAGCATCAATCCATTTTAATCCTTCTAGTTGTCCTTCGTCACTATTATTTCCCATCATCTGCATGCCTACACATATCCCAATCACCGGAACTTTTTCAACAAGAACAAGTTCATCAAGTCTTTCTCTCATTCCCGAGTTATTTAATTGTGACATCGCATAGTCGAAAGACCCAACTCCGGGAAGTATTAGTTTCTCAACATCTTTCAGATCATCGACTGTTTTAGCTATTTTGGTAGGAATATTTAGTCTTTTATACACATTTTGAAAAGCAAAA
>CBFHBH010000199.1:0-4934 GCA_965653735.1 uncultured Flavobacterium sp.
GATTTTAGTATTATTGATTATGTTTATTTTTGGAGGAGAATCAATCAGAGGATTTGTATTCGCAATGTTGATTGGTATCGGAATTGGAACATATTCATCTTTATTCATGGCTACTCCTGTGTTAGTTGATACAATGCCTAAAAAAGATAAAGAAGAAATCGAAAGAAGACATGCTGAATTAAACAAGTAATCTTAGATTTAAACTATATTTGAAGTCCCGAGAAATCGGGACTTTTTACTTTTATAGTATTCAAAAATTACTGCAATAATGTTTTTAGACCGTCAAAATCTAGCGTATGAAAACATTAAGTTGGGATGAATTTGAACGCGTTGAAATGCGAGTAGGGACTATCATTGAAGTTAACGATTTTCCTGAAGCTCGAAAGCCTGCATTTCAATTAACAATCGATTTTGGAAGCGAATTAGGTATTAAAAAGTCATCTGCCCAAATCACAAAAAGATATTCAAAAGATGATTTAATCAATAAGCAGATTATAGCTGTGATTAATTTTCCTAAAAAGCAAATAGGTAAATTTATGAGTGAATGTCTTGTTCTAGGTTCTGTGGGAGAAGATAATGATATTGTGTTGCTTACGAGCGATATGAAAGTTGTAAATGGACTAAGAATAGGATAAAAAAAAGCCCAAATTTTTAATTTGGGCTTTTTTATTTAAATATCGTCAAAATCGATATCTGTAAAGTTGTTTCTTGTTTCTTCATCAGATTTCTCAGAATAATATTCTTTTTTGAAATCTTTTTGATGTCTTTCTGAAATTACCTCTTCTCCTTTTTGTTTAAGGACAAAGTCAGTCATTTCCCCTAAGATATCAGTAAAAGCAGAAAAATCTTCTTTGTACAGATAAATTTTATGTTTTTTGAAATGAAATGAACCATCTTCTTCAGTAAATTTTTTACTTTCTGTAATGGTTACATAATAATCATCAGCTTTTGTTGAGCGTACATCAAAAAAGTAGGTTCTTCTTCCAGCACGCAAAACTTTAGAAAAAATTTCTTCTTTTTCTAACATGTCGTGTTCGTTCATATTCATTCTATCAGATAGGTTTATTGTTTCCCAAATTTGTAAAAAAAAACAGTACGAAACAAAAAATTACAGTAATTCTTTTTCTGCAATTTGTTTTAAATACAATTCTTTGTAATAACCATCTTGGCTTACTAGTTGATAATGAGAGCCTTGTTGAGTAATTTGACCGTTGTCTAAAACTATAATTTTGTTTGCATTTTTAGCAGATGAAACTCTGTGACTGACTATTATTGTAGTTTTGTTTTTACAAACAATTTCTAAATTATTGAGAATAGCCTCTTCAGTTTCTGTGTCAACAGCTGATAAACAGTCATCAAGCAATAAAATTTCAGGATTTTTAATCAAAGCACGTGCAATCGAAACCCTCTGTTTTTGCCCTCCGGATAATGTTATTCCTCTTTCTCCAAGGATGGTATCGTATTTGTCTTTGAAGTTCATAATATTTTCGTGTACATCTGCATATTTTGCAACTTGTATTACTTCATCGTCAGTCGCGTTTTCTTTACCAAATTTAATATTGTTTTTAATTGTATCAGAAAATAGAAAAGCATCTTGTGGTACAACTCCTATACTACTTCTTAAACTTTCAAGGTTAGCTTTAGGAAGTGCAATTCCGTCAATTATTACATCTCCAGAGGTTGGATCATGTAATCTACTTATTAAAGATAGAATGGTAGATTTTCCAGATCCCGTTCTTCCAATAATTGCCAAAGTTTCTCCTTTTTTTACTTCAAAGGAAATATTATCTAATGCTTTAATGTTTGTGTCTTCATATATAAGAGATACATTTTTAAATGTAATCTCTCCTTCAAATTGCATTTTTGTAGAAGTTTCGTTTTTGATATCTGGTTCGATTTTTAAAAATTCATTAATCCTTTTTTGTGAGGCTTCCGCTTCTTGAACTAATGAGGAAACCCATCCTAATGATGCAACTGGCCAAACCAACATATTAATATATAAAATGAACTTTGCTATTACTCCAATATTTGTAATGGAACCGTTTATGTACATAAAACCACCTATTGAAATAATTAATAGGTTACTTATACCTATTAGTAATAACATTAATGGGCCAAAAAACGCTTGTGTTTTGGCTAATTTTAAGCTCTTTTCATTGCTTTCCATTGCAAGATTCGAAAAATCATCTTGTTTATAGTTTTCTATGCTATACGATTTGATAACCCTAACGCCAGAAAAGAATTCTTGTGAAAAGCTTGAAAGTACAGAAAGATTCTTTTGAAACTCTGTACTCTTTTTATTGATTTCAGAGCTAAGTTTGAATATAAAATAGGATAAGATAGGTAAGGGTAGAAGTGTAATAAAGGTTAGCTTTGGGGAAACTCTATACATATAGAATATTACAACAGAAAATCTAATGAATGTATTTATAGTATACATTACAGCGGGACCAACATACATTCTAACTCGGCCAACATCTTCACTGATTCTATTCATTAAATCACCAGTTCTATTTTTTTTGTAAAAATTTTGACTGAGTCTTTCGTATTGCTGAAATACTTCATTTTTTAGATCAAATTCAACATGGCGTGACATGACTATTAATGTTTGTCGCATTAAAAAAGTTAATATACCAGCGATTAATGTGGTAACTATTATCCAGAGAATATTGTTAAGTAGTATTTTTTTTACAGATTCTATATTAGAACTGTCAGATTTGATATGTGATTCGATGGCTGCAATCGAATCACCAATTAATTCTGGAGTATAAAGTGAGAAAAATTGTGCAATTATTGTAATTAAAATACCTCCAATAAAATGGGTTTTGTATTTTAGAAAATAATGGTTTATGTAACTGAGTTCTTTCATTTTAATGATAAATGAGGCTGAAATGTTAATTTTATTGTTTAAAGTTTATTTAATAATCGTGTTTGTTGATAAATGTATAATTATTGATTTATTAATATTATATTAATATTTTGTCTTATTATTGCAAACTTTTAATTTAAAGCGTAATTTTGCACCGACTTTTTTAAAAAGTATAAAAATAAAAAAAAACACACTATAATATGATTACTGAATCTTTAAAAGCTAGTGAGCTTCACAAAATTGACCCAGTATTTGGACAATTATCATTTGATAATCACGAACAAATTGTTTTTTGTAACGACAAAGATACTGGTTTAAATCCATAACACAGTTTTAGGACCAGCTTTAGGTGGTACAAGAATGTGGAAATATACTAACGAATGGGAAGCATTAAACGATGTTTTACGTTTGTCAAGAGGGATGACGTATAAATCAGCTATCTCAGGATTAAATTTAGGAGGTGGGAAAGCAGTTATCATTGGAGACTCTAAAGTTGATAAAACTCCTGAAATGATTGCTAAATTTGGTCAGTATGTTAATTCTTTAAGCGGAAAATATATCACTGCTGAAGACGTAGGAACAACAACAGCCGATATGGATTTAATCCGTAAATATACTGAACATGTAACTGGTATTTCTGAATCAATTGGTGGTTCAGGTAACCCTTCCCCAGTAACTGCTTATGGAGTTTACATGGGAATGAAAGCTGCTGCTAAATATAAATTTGGTTCAGATAATTTAGATGGAAAAAGAGTTTTAGTTCAAGGAATTGGTCACGTTGGAGAAACTTTAGTAGATTATTTAACTGCTGAAGGGGCTAAAGTTGTAATTTCTGATATTAATGAAGATCGTTTAAAAGAAATTGGTAACAAATATGGAGCTAAAATCTTTACTGGTGACGATTTATACAGTGCAGATGTCGATATTTATGCTCCATGTGCATTAGGTGCTACAATTAATGATGAAACAATTGGAAAATTAAAAGCTCAAGTAATTGCCGGAGCTGCTAATAACCAATTAGCTAACGAAATTAAGCACGGTCAAATGTTGAAAGATAAAGGAATTTTATATGCTCCTGATTTCTTAATTAATGCTGGTGGTATTATCAATGTTTATGCTGAAATCGTTAAGTATGATAAGGCAGAAGCTATGCGTAAAACAGAAAATATCTATAACACTACTTTAGAAATTTTCGATTATGCTGATGCTAATAACATTACAACACATGAAGCTGCATTCAAAATTGCTCAAAACAGAATCGATTTGAGAAAAAAAGAATTAGCTAAATAATAGCGTCAAAATTTCTTCTGGCTAAATTTCTTAGAAGTCTAGCTAGGTTTAAATAAAATTGTATTTTTGTGAAGCGAAAGAATTTCTTTCGCTTCATTAATTTTTAAAAGTTCTTATAAGTGCTAAACAGAAGACATATTCGAGTAAAAGTGATGCAAACTCTTTATTCTATGCATCAAAATCATTCTGATAATCTTGAAAAAGAAGAAAAATTCTTATTTCAAAGTATTGAAAATGTTCAAGATTTATATCTTGTTTTAATTTCTACTCTGGTAGAAATGAAAAATAAAGAAGAAGCTTTTATCGAAATTTCTCGTAATAAGCATTTAGCTACCAAAGAAGAAAAAAATCCCAATTTAAAGTTTGTAAATAATGCTGTTTTAGATATTTTGTCTGAAAGTAATTCACTTTCCATTGCAATGGAAAACCGTAAGGTTAATAATTGGAAAGTAAACGATGAATACATTCAAATTCTACTTGACGAAGTAAAGGAAAGTGAACTGTATAAAAATTACATGAATAAAAAAGAGAGTTCATTTGAAGATGATCTACATTTTGTTGTTTCTATGTATTCAGATATTGTAGCTCCTAATATTAAACTTTACGAATATCTTGAAGATCAAAAACTGACTTGGATAGATGATATTCCTTTGGTAAATACATTAATTCTAAAACAACTAAAATCAATTAAGGATACTGACCATATTTTTATGGTTCCTAAATTGTATAATGATGTTGATGATAAAGATTTTGTTAGTCAGTTATTTAGAAAAAC
>CBFHBH010000200.1:0-4921 GCA_965653735.1 uncultured Flavobacterium sp.
CAATAACCAATAACAGCTATTTTATCTGGATTTGCACCTGCTTTTATCAATTGATCAAGGGCTAATTGTATTCTCTTCTGGTATGCTACGTAGTTGTTTTTGTAATATCCAGCTTTTTGTCCAGCTTCTTTAGTGTCTTTGGGTCTTTGGTCAATACCATAGATGTCTGCGACAAAGGTGATATAACCTAATTTAGCTAATTCAGTTGCATTTTCTTTGGCATTGTGTTCTATTCCCATCCAAGCGGGAAGCAATAATACACCAGCTTTGTTTTTTAGTTCTTTTTTAGGTTCTGCCAGCAGACCTTCCAGTTTTTGGTCTCCATCGGCATACGCAATGGGTTTCAGTTGGGCATTGGCAGTTAAAGAGACCATAAGTAGTAGTATTGAAGTGATTAACGTTTTCATAATTCAAAATTTAGCAACTAAAATTACTCTTTTGGAGGGAAAAAAATGTGAAGAAAATCTTAATTATTTAAATAGAAATTTTCCTTTTTCAGCATCAAACAAAATATCTTTATCATCAAAAAGGGTATTGAAAATACCGCTTTCAATCAGTTTGCAGGGATCATCCTGAATAATATTGTCTTTGGTCATGACAATCATTTCGTCACTCAGTTGAATGGCTAAATCAATATCATGTGTTGAAAACAAGATGCACTTTCCTGTTTCTTTCGTTAATTTTTTTAATAGTTTGAATAAAGAAACTTTATGGTGTAAGTCCAAATGGGTTGTGGGCTCATCAAGTATAATCAATGGTGTGTCTTGTGCTAATGCTCTTGCTACTAAAACCTTTTGTAATTGTCCGTCGCTTATTTCAAAATGTTTTTTGTTACCGATTTCCTGAATGTTGGTCAATTCTATCGCGTTGATAACCTTTTCCAAATCTTCGGGAGCCATTTTACCAATCCAGTTAGTGTAAGGCTGTCTTCCTAAAGCAACCAACTCATAAACAGTTAAATTACTTGGAGGTAATTTTTCGGTTAAAACTACGCTGAGATTTTGTGCCAATTCTGCGAGCTGGTAGGAGTTGATGCTTTTCTCATTTAAAAACACGTTTCCATGTAGCGGTTTCTGAATTCCAGTAATTGTGCGTAACAGGGTAGATTTACCAATTCCGTTAGCACCAATTAATGTAATTAGTTTTCCTTCATGAAACTCTAAATTCAGATTTTCGGCAATAAGTGTATTTCCTTTTTTGGTGTGGTAACCAATGCTGAGGTTTTGTGTATAAAGTACTTTTCTCATGGTTAACTCACAATTTTTTGTTTTCTAATTAATAACCAAACTACCACTGGTGCACCAAAGATGGAAGTGATGGCATTAATCGGTAATGTAATTTCAAACCCAGGCATTTGTGAAATTACATCACAAATCAGCATAATAGCAGCTCCAAGGAGCAATGTACTCCAATATAAAATGAAATGATTACTCGTTTGGAAGATTAATTTGGCAATATGTGGAACTGCCAATCCTACAAAGGCAATTGGTCCGGCAAATGCAGTAATGCTTCCGGCCAATATGCTGGTAGCTAATATAATTAGTAGACGTGTTTTCTTAAAATTCAAGCCTAAGCTACGAGCGTAGTTTTCGCCCAATAATAATGCATTTAGAGACTTAACGCACAATAAACTGATTAATAATCCTAAAAGTACTGAAACGCTGAGTATAACAATGGAAAACCAAGAAAGGTTTCCAAGATTTCCTAAAGACCAAAAGGTGAATTTCTGTAATTGTTCTGCTGAGCTGAAAAACGTTAATATGCCAACAATGGCACTGGTGAAACTTCCAAACATCAATCCTAAAATCAGGATGGCCATAGTATCACGTAATTTTTGTGAAACGACTAATACCAATAGAAGTACAGCAAAACTTCCTAAAGTTGAGGCAATTACTAAACCGTAAGGCGATAAAAACATCGAACTTAAAAAAGGTGGTAATAACCCGGCTCCTAATATAACAAAAGCTACACTCAAACTAGCCCCAGAGCTCAATCCTAAGACATCTGGTCCGGCCAATGGATTTCGAAACAAGGTTTGCATTAGCAATCCACTCACGGAAAGTCCCATACCGACTAAAATGGCGGTAAGTGCTTTAGGTAAACGATAATTGATAATGATGTATTCCCAAGTTGATTTACTGGCTTTTCCACCGGTTAAGCTATTTATGACTTCTTTAAAAGGGATAGTTATGGAACCAAAACTAATGTTAACCAATAGAAGTAGCAGTAATCCTAATCCAAGGAGTATAAATAATTGAATATTTCGTTTGGTATTGGCCAATTTATTTCAGTTTTTCTGCAAAAGTAAGCGTGTAATCAGGTAGTAATTCCGGATGGAATATTTTGATGTAATCTTTTAATATCAAATCAGGGCGACTTGGTCCCAATTCATAGTAAACGGTTCCTCCTGTAGCACCTAATTTACTTTCAAAAGTGTAAACATTTTTCTTTGTAAAAGCATCAAATTGAATATAATGCGGATTGTTTGCAGATAGGTCTTTTAATGTTTTGAAAGTTCCTGCGGCAATCCATACATCTGCATTCTTGGCTTTTTCCAATACCTTTTCGAAAGTAAGTGCTAAACTCCCGGTGCCTTCCACATCAGCCCAAATGTAGTTGGATTTGGCGTCTTTCAGGAATTGGGCTACCCAGCTGTTGCCTTTGGCTACAAACCATTGGTCCTGATACATGTTGCCGTATAAAACAGTTGCTTTAGCCTGTTTGTCTTTTACAGATGATAAAGCTTCATTATATCCTTTTACAATATCATCAAATAGTAGTTTCGCTTCTTTTTCCTTTCCAAATAATGCGGCATAAAGTTTTAACCATTCGGCTTTTCCTAGTGGAGATTGTTCCATCCAATCACCTTGAATCATTACTTTTAAACCACTTTTTTCCAGATTTTTAATCATGGGATTGTTATTATCTACACCAAAGGTAACGATTAGTTCTGGAGAAAGATCGATTAGTTTTTCCATGTTCAGGCGCTCGTTTTGCCCCACATTTTTTATAATGCCTTTGTCAATCAGCGCTCTTGTTTTTTCAGAAGAGATGTAATCGGTATGCGGGAAGCCAACCAGCTTGTTTTCCACGCCCAGCATTTCAAGGAAAGGAACATTGGTCGTTGAGGTTACTACAATCGACTTTAACGGAACGGGTATGGTGGTGTATTGTTGTAAACTGTCCGGGATAACTGTATTCTTTTCCTGAAGGACATACGTAAAGTCCCTGTTGGCATCTGGCCATGGGTTAGTTACTTTCACCACCGAATAACCGGAATATTTATGAATGGAAAGTCCGCTGGCATACTGAATCACTTCTTCCGAAGCAATAGTTTTTACGGTTTCTGTTTTTTCGTTTTGTTTGCATCCAACCGTTACTGCAAAAAAGGAAATAAAAAGGGTTTTATAGAGAAAAGTCTTCATTAGTTTGTGTTTATTTCCCGCAAAGGTAAAAGAATTTGCAAAAAAATTCGGATTCTTTTTTATTCCAAAAATCGACAAACACTATCTTTACGGCATGAATACCATTCGTGTTAAAAAATGTTCGACCTGTAAAACCGAGTTCAATTGCGGGGATACTTTTGCTGGAAGTAAATGCTGGTGCAACGATTTTCCGCCCATTTTTGCTCCTTCTGATGTGATCGACTGTCTGTGTCCGGAATGCTTTAAAGAAGCCTGTTCGGCTAAAATTGAGGAATATGTCCAAACCCTTACTCCCGAATCGGCACCTGATAATGAAGCCAAGGATTTACCACCAGTAACTAATCTCATCGAAGGAATCGATTATTATCTGGAAGACGACAAATATGTTTTTAAACCCTGGTTTCATTTAAAAAGGGGATATTGCTGTAAGAATGGTTGCAGACATTGTCCATATTAATACAAAGATTTACTATAATGATTTATCTGATAACAGGAGGCGAACGCTCCGGAAAAAGCAGCTACGCTCAGGATTTGGCCCTGCGGCTTTCACAAAATCCAATGTATGTGGCTACTGCAAGAAAATGGGATGGTGATTTCCAGAAACGAATTGACCGCCATCAGGCTGAAAGGGATGAACGCTGGATCAATGTCGAAAATGA
Organism: uncultured Flavobacterium sp.; assembly: GCA_965653735.1. Taxonomy (GTDB): domain Bacteria; phylum Bacteroidota; class Bacteroidia; order Flavobacteriales; family Flavobacteriaceae; genus Flavobacterium. The sequence continues at coordinate 4,085 of CBFHBH010000200.1, forward strand.
AAAACATCTGAGTGAGATAGACTTCTCGGGTAAAGTAGCAATCGTCGATTGTGTGACGTTGTGGCTAACCAATTTTTTTGTGGATACCAAAAATGATGTGGCTTTGAGCTTAGATCAGGCTAAAGCCGAATTTGATGCTTTGGTCCAACAGGAAAATGCAACGGTTATTATCATTACAAACGAAATAGGAATGGGAGTACACGCCGAAACCCATATTGGAAGGAAATTCACAGAATTACAAGGCTGGATGAATCAGTATTTGGCTAAAAAAGCCGATGAGGTTGTTCTGATGGTTTCTGGAATTCCGGTTAAAATAAAAGAGAAGAAATGAATTTTGTAACTTCCTGGAGTGGCGGAAAAGATTCCTGTTATGCAATGATGAAGGCAGTAGCAATGGGATTGCAACCAAAAGTTCTACTGAACATGATGAATGAAAACGGTAAAGTTTCCCGTTCGCATGGATTGCCTTTGGCTATTTTAAAACAACAAGCAGAGAAAATGAATTTGCCTGTCGTAACCATTCCGGCAACATGGAATGATTATGAAGCCAAGTTTATAGATACATTACAAACTCTGAAAGCGGATTATGGATTAGATGCTGCAGTTTTCGGAGACATCGATTTACAGCCACACAGGGATTGGGAAGAAAAGGTATGCAATGCAGCTGGATTGGAAGCAATCTTACCGTTATGGCAACAGGATAGGGTAGGATTGGTCAAAGAAATGATCGAAGGAGGCATACAAACCATGATTGTATCCTGTAATGCACAAATGGGTGAGAAGTACCTGGGTAAAATAATGACTACAGCACTGGCTGAGGAGTTAGAAGCTAAAGGT
>CBFHBH010000201.1:0-4918 GCA_965653735.1 uncultured Flavobacterium sp.
ACAAGTTACAATCCTTTTACTAACAATTGTAGCATTGGTTTGGGTGGGAACAGCAATAAATTTCAAAATGACTACTACCTATATAGGTTTAGGATTGATGTGTCTATGTGTATTTGGATTTTCTGTAATAAGACTTTATCAAATGCTACAAATCAAAAAGATTGATTTCAACCAAAAACCATCTCTAACATTGATAGAATTAGAAAAAACATATACTTTTCAGCAATTTGTTAGCAACAAAGTAAGTCTTATCTATTTTATTCTATTAAACCTGGCCTTTGTGTTTTATTTTATAGAAGTAATGCAACCAATGTCAATACAATTAAAATCAATAGTTTTGACTGCTTATGTGAGCTGGATGCTGTTTGCCTACTTCTATTTAGGAAAAAAACAAAAGAAGAAAGAAAATGAAAGAATTCAGAAAATGATTGATTCTATAAAAGAAATGGAAGCTAATTATGAGAAATAAAAAAAGCACTCAATTGAGTGCTTTTTTGTGGGCGATAAGGGATTCGAACCCCTGACCCCCTCGGTGTAAACGAGGTGCTCTGAACCAGCTGAGCTAATCGCCCAATAACATTGGAAGCATATCTTCCGTTATTGTGGGTGCAAATATAGGACAGTTTTTTATATCTGCAAACATTATTTGAAAAAAAATCAAACAATTTCTGCAACAACAAAAGTACTTCCACCTATATAGATAAAGTCATTTTTACTTGAAACACTCAAAGCCTCTTTATAAGCTTCTGAAATCGAATTATATACATCCCCAATCAATCCGTAAACCTTAGCACTTTCTTTAAGAATTGTAGCGTCTAATCCTCGAGGGACATTTGGCTTAGAAAAAAAATATTTTGCATTTTTTGGGAATAAAGGCAAGATATCTTCTAAATCTTTATCATTAACCACACCCAAAACAAAGTGTAGATTATTAAATTTCTCCTTTTGAATTTGATTCAATACAATTTTTAAACCATGACTATTATGAGCTGTATCGCAAATTACCTTTGGATTAGAATGAATTTGTTGCCAACGCCCAAGCAAACCTGTTCTTTTCACAACATTTAAAAGTCCTTTTTTTACCTCATCATCTGTTATCTCGAATTTCTCTTTTAGAACATTTATAGTTTGCACCACTGTCTTTTTATTGTGAAACTGATAATCTCCTAACAAACCACAAGGATAATCTTCTGTAATTAAATCAGAAGCAAAATAAATTTCTGAATCACACTCTTGAGCTTTAGCTAAAAACACTTTTTTAGTTTCTTCTGTATATTCTCCAATTACCACAGGAATCTTCGGCTTAATAATGCCTGCCTTCTCTCCTGCAATTGCTTCTATCGTATTTCCTAAAAACTGAGTGTGGTCAAAACCTATATTTGTAATTACAGAAACCAGCGGAGTAATAATATTAGTTGAATCTAGCCTACCTCCCATTCCAACTTCTATTACTGCAATATCAACATTTTCTTTTACAAAATAATCAAAAGCTAAACCAACAGTCATCTCAAAAAAACTCAAGCTATTTTCTTCAAAAAAAGACTTATTCTGTTTAATAAACTCTACAACAAAATCCTCAGAAATCATTTCTCCATTTATTTTGATACGCTCTCTGAAATCTTTTAAATGTGGTGAAGTATAAAGCCCTACTTTATATCCAGCTTCTTGTAAAATCGAAGCAATCATAGAAGAAGTAGAGCCTTTGCCATTTGTTCCAGCTACATGAACTGCTTTTATTTTTTTTTCAGGATTATCCAAATGGCTAGCTAACAATATTGTATTGGTTAAATCTTTTTTGTAAGCAGACGCTCCTTGTTGCTGATACATAGGCAACTGAGTAAACATCCAGTTTATGGTTTCTTGATAAGTCATTGAGGAAAGTATTTTTTACTTCTGTAATTCAAACAAAATAAAAGCTATATTTTTTAGTTATTTAGATTATAGACTTTTATCTTTAGTGCAAAATTGAGATTATTTTTAAAATAAATTACAACAAATATGATTTGATTTTTATTACAGGCCCAAAACGACACAATTGCTCAGGCTACAGGTGCAGTGGTTGAAAATATTGCCCCTAATACCGAAATATCAGTATTAGAATTTATTTTTAAAGGTGGTTTTTTTCTAATCCCCATTGCTTTATTATTATTCTACACGATTTATATTATTATTGAACGCTACATATATATCAAAAAAGCAACTAAGCACGATCCTCATTTATTAAAAGACATTAGAACTCATTTAAGTAGTGGAAATATAGCTTTGGCCGTAACAGCTGCAGAAAGAGACGGAGCAGCTTCAGCTAATGTTATCAAAGAAGGAATTATGACTATTGGAAGACCAATTGCCGAAATTGAGTCGAATATGGAAAAAGTAGCCAACATCGAAATTGGTGAAATGGAGAAAAAATTAGGTGTTTTAGGACTTATAGCAGGTATTGCACCAACTTTAGGATTTATTGGAACAATTTCTGGGGTTATTAAAATTTTCTACAGTATTTCTGTTACCGAAAATATCAGTATTGGTAATATTTCTGGAGGATTATACGAAAAAATGATTAGTTCCGGTGCCGGATTGGTCGTAGGCATGATCGATAATTATTCATTAAACATGCAACGTCACGTATTAGAGTTTGTTAATATAATTCAGAGACCAAATGCCGATAAAACGAAATAAACGATTTGAAGCCGAGGTAGCAACAAGCTCACTCAGCGACATTATGTTCTTTTTGCTTTTGTTCTTCTTGATTATCTCGACATTAGCAAATCCGAATGTGATTAAAATGACTTTACCTAAGTCTAAAAACAATGAAAAAACAAACAAACAACTTATCAGTTTGTCTGTTACCGAAGAAAAACGCTTTTATTTAGACAAACAAGAAGTTCCTTTTGAAGAGCTTGAAAAACAGCTTTTAGCAAAAATTGGTGACAATAAAGAACAAGCTGTTGTAGTGCGTATTCCTTACAACTTACAGGTTCAGGATTTAGTAGATGTATTGCAGATAGGCGTAAAAAACAATCTCAAGTTTGTAATTGCTACAAGTGCTAAATAACAATTCAATATTTTTAATCTTTCTAGTTATTTCTGATTATTTCAGAGAGATTAGAAAGATTTTTATTTCAATACAGTATGAATAAACTAATTATTTTATCAGTTATATTTCTTGTTGGATGTTCTTCATTCGACAAAAGTTCAAGATTAAATAAGTTTGGAAAAGATGAAGAAAGAGGATATAATTCATTTACAAATACTGAATTAAACATAGAATCATTTTCTTATGCTGATACTTTTTTTGCAAGTAATCTTAAAGAATTTAAAAAACTTAGCCCAAACAAAAAGCCTGACTTCAAAAACATCATTGTTTACGGCAAAACAATATATGATCCTATTTATGACTTTTATATCTTATCAAAAGAAGAACCTCTTAAAAACGAAAACTACATTTCTATAGACACAACTTTTGCAGACTCAAAAACCGTCTTATTAAGAATATCTAAAAACACACCTAAAAGCGATTATAAATTCATTCTAGAACACATCACTTCAATACAATAAAAAAGCGCCCTGAATTGGTCGCTTTTTATTATCTCTTTTCAGATTGCTAATTCAAACTAAAATTATAAATAATCTTACCTACTTGTCTATCTGGCGCATCAGCACTGGCTTGCCATTTTGTATTCATTGCAGCAATTTTAGCTTGTTGTGCTAAACATGAAGCTGTATTTGTAGTCCCTTTTACACCAGGAACAGCTTCTATTGTGTTACCATTTTTATCAACTGTAATTTGAACAGCCACTTTACCTTCTTCATTGCAAGTATATTTAGGTTCTGGTTTAGACAAAACTTTACGACTCCCTAAAAAATAACCAACTCCACCACCACTGCCACTACCGGAGCCTCCTCCAGACCCTGAACCAGAACCACTTCCGGTACCGGTACCATTACCAGTTCCATTTCCTCCTCCGGTTCCACCACCTGATCCGCCACTTCCGTAGTAATCATTAGAGCCTAAACTTCCATTTGCTTTTCCTTTATTTCCTGAACGCGAATCATCACCGTCACCACCTTTTTTTGATCCACTTAAAATACTTGATAAAGCATCATTCGTATTTTTGGAAACTTTGGGTTTTGTTTCAACAACTGGTTTAGGATCAATTTTAACTTTTGGTTTTTCTGTTTTTACAGGATTTGTTTTTTTTGGAATAACCGCTGTGTTTTCATCAGTATTACTTTCACTGGAAATAATATCTTCATCGGGTTCTGATTGTGCTGGAGTAGGTTTCACAACACTCTTCACATTCAACTCTTCATTTTGAAAATCTTTTCCAGAACCAAAATCACTATTCCCAAAGTTAATAGTCACTCCACCTCCACCGCCCCCACCGGCAAGCATTGCTAAATCTTTAGCATTGGCAGGAGGCCAAAAACGTATAAAAAATAAAATCAGCAGAAAAAGCGCATAAATCACAACCGTTAAGATTAATGATTTACGTTTTTCTTCTGCTGATAATTCTAATGTCTTCATTGCAATTGTTCTATTACACTAATAGTAACGAAAATACTATTTTTTTGTTATGTTTTAGAACAAAAAATACAAGAATTATACCAATTGTTTCAATGCAATTTCAAAGGCTCTTGCGCTGATGTTTTTCTTATCTGATCCTAAATCGTAGGTTTTTTGGATCGCTTTTTTAATCACTTCAGAAGTATCATTAAAGATAGCTTCATCTGTCATAGCGACTTTTTTCTCCATAAAGTAAGCAAAAACTCTAGCCATACCGCAGTTTGAAATAAAGTCAGGAATTAAACTTACTTTACTATCAGTTTCTTCCATAATTGGACCAAAGAAAATTTCTTTATCAGCAAACGGAACGTTAGCTCCACACGAAATAACTTCTAATCCTGCAACAATCATACT
>CBFHBH010000202.1:0-4850 GCA_965653735.1 uncultured Flavobacterium sp.
TACGTAAGTATTGTCATTCTGAGGAACGAAGAATCTTCACAAGAAACTCCTCAAAGATTGGCGACATTGTAAACGGAGATACTTACGAAGATTCTTCGTTCCTCAGAATGACAAAGATTAGGGAATTTCTAATACTTTATATGTTGTTTGAAAAAAGGGCTTCGACTTCGCTCAGCCTGACAATTGAATAAGACCAAATAAAAAAATCCGACTTGTTTTCACAAATCAGATTTTTAAATTGAAAATTATATATAACCGTAAAACGGTATATTTTTACAAGTGAATTACTTCGCCGTAAGCATCAGCTACAGCTTCCATAACAGCCTCGCTCATTGTTGGGTGAGGGTGGATAGATTTAAGGATTTCGTGACCTGTAGTTTCTAATTTACGAGCTACAACTGCCTCAGCAATCATATCTGTAACACCAGCACCAATCATGTGGCATCCTAACCATTCTCCATATTTAGCATCGAAGATTACTTTTACGAATCCGTCAGCATTTCCGGCAGCTTTTGCTTTTCCAGAAGCTGAGAATGGGAATTTACCAATTTTTAATTCGTAACCTTTTTCTTTTGCTTGTTTTTCAGTCAAACCTACAGAAGCGATTTCAGGAGTAGCATACGTACAACCAGGAATGTTTCCATAATCTAATGGTTCAACATGTAAACCAGCAATTTTTTCAACACATAAAATACCTTCAGCAGAAGCTACGTGTGCTAAAGCTTGACCTGGAGTAACATCTCCAATAGCATAATAACCCGGAACGTTAGTTTGGTAATAAGCGTTAACTAAGATTTTATCTTTATCAGTAGCGATACCAGTTTCTTCTAATCCAATGTTTTCGATATTTGTTTTGATACCAACAGCAGAAAGTACAATATCAGCTTCAAGAATCTCTTCTCCTTTAGCAGTTTTAACAGTAGCTTTCACTCCTGCTCCGCTTGTATCAACTTTTTCAACAGAAGCATTAGTCATTACATTGATACCTGCTTTCTTTAAAGAACGCTCAAATTGTTTTGAGATATCTTCGTCTTCAACTGGCACAACGTTTGGCATAAATTCAACGATTGTTACTTCAGTACCCATTGAATTATAGAAATGAGCAAACTCAACTCCAATAGCTCCAGATCCTACTACAATCATTTTCTTAGGTTGTTCTGGTAATACCATTGCTTGACGGTATCCAATCACTTTTTTTCCATCTTGTGGCAAGTTAGGTAATTCTCTTGAGCGAGCACCAGTTGCAATGATAATGTGGTCTGCAGAATATTCAGTTACTTTACCATCAGCAGCAGTAACATCAACTTTTTTACCTGGTTTTACTTTTCCAAAACCATCGATAACGTCAATTTTATTTTTCTTCATTAAGAACTGAACACCTTTGCTCATTCCTTCAGCAACACCTCTTGAACGTGCAATTACAGCTCCAAAATCCTTATCTACATTGTCTACTTTCAATCCATAATCTGAAGCATGTTTTAGGTAATCAAAAACCTGAGCCGATTTTAATAATGCTTTCGTTGGAATACATCCCCAATTCAAACAAATTCCGCCTAGATTTTCTTTCTCAATAACGGCAACTTTAAAGCCTAATTGTGAAGCTCTGATAGCTGTTACATAACCTCCAGGCCCACTTCCTAAAACAATAATATCGTATTTCATAACGTAAAATTTTCTAAATTTCAGAGCACGAAAATACATAATAAATATAGTTTACTCAAATATTCTATTAATTATTTGGGCGTTACCCTTCGGGTCACGTGTTACGCGCTACATGGTAGCTTGCTTCACCCGCTAACGCATTTAAAATGAAGGCTCCATCCTAATTAAACTTTGATAATTAAAAAAACTTCTAACTTCTAACTCCTAACTTCTAACTTTACACTATCTTTGCACGCTCAAAATTAACATCATGCGATTACATAGAAACTTAGTTTACACAACAATAGACTCTTTAAATGCAATTTTTAACGAAGGAGAATATGCTGATAAAGTAGTAGCTCGTGCATTAAAAAAAGACAAACGTTGGGGAAGTGCCGATCGTAAGTTTGTGGCTGAAACCATCTATGAAATTGTGCGTTGGAAACGTTTATATGCAGAAATTGCTGAAGTTAAAGAACCTTTTGACCGTGATAACCTATGGAGAATGTTTGCGTCTTGGGCTGTTTTAAGAGGTTATCAAATTCCAGACTGGACACAGTTACAAGGAACTCCAGAACGCAAAATCAAAGGGCGTTTTGATGAGTTATCTAAAAATAGAGCTATTAAAGAATCTATTCCTGATTGGATAGATGAATTAGGAGTAAAAGAATTAGGAGAAGCGGTTTGGAACAAAGAAATAAAAGCTCAAAACGAACAGGCTAAAGTAATTTTACGTGTCAATACTTTAAAGATTACTCCAGATAAATTACGTTCTCGTTTAATGGACGCTAATATTGAAACCGAATACATCAAAAATCAATCACAAGCATTAGTTTTAAAAGAACGTGCCAATGTATTCCTTACTCAGGAATTTAAAGATGGTTTATTTGAAGTGCAGGATGCATCATCACAGTTGGTTGCTCCTTTATTAGATGTTAAACCAGGCATGAGAGTTGTAGATACATGTGCAGGTGCTGGAGGAAAAACATTGCATTTGGCTTCTATCATGGAAAACAAAGGACAATTAATTGCTTTGGATTTATATGAAAGTAAATTAAATCAGTTGAAATTGCGTGCACGCCGTAATGGAGTTCATAATATTGAAACTCGTGTAATTGAAAGTTCAAAAACTATCAAAAAACTTCACGAAAAAGCTGACAGAGTTTTAATTGACGCTCCATGTAGTGGTTTGGGTGTTTTAAAACGTAATCCCGACAGTAAATGGAAACTGCAACCTGAATTTATTGAAAACATCAAAAAAATTCAGGCAGAAGTTTTGGAGAATTATTCTAAAATAGTAAAACCTGGTGGAAAATTAGTTTACGCTACTTGCTCTATCTTACCATCTGAGAATCAAGAACAAATACAACGATTTTTAACTACAGAAAGCGGAAAAAACTTTACCTTTGTAGAAGACCACAAGATTCTGGCTCACGAGTCAGGATATGACGGATTTTATATGGCTTTATTAGAAAGAAAACCGTAAAATCAACTAAAAAAATCTAAAAACCCTTTAAAATATTTTAGTGACATATTTTTACAATTAATAATTGTAAATAGGTGTTTGCGCTTTAATTCAAACTAACTTTTAACCCCAATTTAAAAAATAGTATTATGAAAAAAATCTACTTTTTAATCAGTTTGCTAAGTACAATTATAGCATTCTCTCAAAATGGAGCTCCAGCTGCACCATATTACAATGGATTCAACTGGACTTTGACTGGACAAAATCTAAAAAATGCTTTGTCAACAAAAATCATTAATACACATACCAATTTTTTATCTTATACACCTGGAATTTGGGAAGCATCAAAAATAACTGATTTGGATCCAACTGATGTGACTAATACAAACGTATTATTGCTTTATGGATTTAGCAGTAATATGTGTCCTGCTTCAACAGCTGACGATAATGACCACAGACGTAGAAATAAAGATTCAAACGGAGGAAATAATTCATGCGAATGGAACAGAGAACACGTTTATGCAAAATCTTTAGGAACTCCTGCATTAGATGATGCAGCGCCTAGTGATGCTGGTGAAGATGCACACCATTTAAGAGCAGCCGATGTACAAAGAAATGCAAACCGTGGAAACAGAAAATTCGCTGCTGGATCAGGTAACTCAGGAAATGTTGGTCCCGATTGGTATCCTGGTGATGAATGGAAAGGAGATGTAGCTCGTATGATGATGTATATGTATTTGAGATATCCAACTCAATGTTTACCAATAAATGTTGGCACAGGAACCACTGTTGCTAGTGATACAAATATGATTAACCTATTTTTACAATGGAATGCAGAAGATCCAGTTTCTCAATATGAAGATAACAGAAACACATATCATAATTCTAACGGCACATATGCTCAAGGTAACAGAAACCCATTTATAGATAATCCTTATTTAGCAACTGTAATATGGGGAGGAACTGCTGCACAAAATCGTTGGCCTGGTATTTTCCTTTCTGTTGATGAATTTGATGCTTTAGCAAGAACAACTGTATATCCAAATCCTTCAAATAACAATTCGGTAACAGTATCATCAGAGATAAATATGGATGAAATTCAGGTTATCAATTTAAACGGTCAATTGATACAATTAATCAAGAATTTTGAAGCAGATAAGAAAAGTATTACAATAGGTAATTTACCTCAAGGCTTCTATTTATTGAAGTTAACATCAGGAAATGCAATTACAACGAAAAAAGTAATCGTAAATTAATTGCCATATAAACTTTTTTAATAGATTTGTTGCCCCAATATAAAAAAATTAAAAACTTAAACCTTTATGAGACAGAAAATTACTTTTCTTTTATTATTGATTACGTGCATTTCATTTGCACAGATTCCTGCGGGATATTACAATACTGCTACTGGAACTGGAGCTGTATTAAAAACTCAATTATACAATATCATAAAAGGTCATACAAATAATGGATATGATGGTCTTTATACAACATATCAAACATCAGATATTGATAATTATTATGAAAATGATGGGACAATAATGGATATGTATTCAGAGCGTCCAACGGCAGCAGATCCATATAATTATGGTTCTGGTTCTGCTCAAAGATGTGGAAATTATAGTTCTGAGGGAGATTGCTATAACAGAGAACACATAATACCTCAATCTACTTTCAACTCTGCAAATCCAATGGTAGCTGATGCACATTTCATTACACCAACTGATGGTAAAGTTAATGGAAT
>CBFHBH010000203.1:0-4808 GCA_965653735.1 uncultured Flavobacterium sp.
ATGGTAATAATCTGTACGGGCAAAATGGATCAGGGGCTAATACGAGCGCTCCAGTGCAAGCAAGTGGTTCTAATTATTCTTCAAATGTTGGAATAAATATTTATTCATTTCTTATCTTGAAATCTGATGGAAGTTTGTATGGTTGTGGCCAAAATCATGTGGGGCAGTTGGGTGATAATACGACGATACAAAAAAGTACAATTACGGCTATTAGTTGCCCAGCTACATTAAGTACAGTTGATTATAGTTCGGATTTAAATTTTGAACTATATCCAAATCCTGTAAAAGATGTTTCAATGTTTTCTTTTGGGGATAATATTTCTATTGAAAAAGTTGTTATGTATGATGTTTCAGGAAAAGAAGTTTTGCAAGCAAATGGTTTTGTAAAGGAGTTGAATGTAGAAAAACTGGCAAAAGGATATTATATGCTTGAAATTGTTTCGGAAGGAAAAAGAATAGTTAAAAAACTTATTAAAGAATAAAAAAGAAAGGGCTAACCTCAAGTTAGCCTTTTCTGTTATTTATGATTTTGATTTGCATGATGGTTGCTATACTGAGTGCTTGCGTTTTTATTTGCTCTGCTTTTGATCCTGCAAACAATTCATCTACTGTGTTGTTAAAATGTCCTAGCCAAATATTGAATAATTCGGGTGTAAGATGTTCTTTTTTATCAATATCCAAATGAATTTCAGTCAGGTTTTTGGTGTAACCGCCAGTCCCTAAAATAGCTTGTGACCAAAAAGTAACTAAAATGGGTAAGTGTTCTAATATTTTTATTTTAACCACATCAGTAAAAATATAACTGATGCTAGGATCTGCGAGTAGCTTTTTATAAAATTCGTCTACCAAAAGGTATAAGTCTTCTTGATTTTCTATGTCTTTCATGTTTTAGTCTTAAAAGTTTAAAGACAAAAGTCGAATGCATAAGTGTTTTGAGGCTTTATGACATTCGACTTTGAATTCTTTTGACTGTTTTTATATTAGTGTTCCATGTACGCTTCGATAGGAGCGCAAGAACAAACTAAGTTTCTGTCTCCATAAGCATCATCTACACGACGAACAGAAGGCCAGAATTTATTGTCATAAATATAATCTAACGGATAGGCTGCTTTTTCTCTTGAGTATGGTAAATCCCAAACATCTGAAGTTAACATTCCTAAAGTATGCGGAGCATTTTTTAATGGGTTGTTAGTGTCTTCTGCGTTTGCTTCTGCTATTTCTTTTCTAATTGAAATCATAGCATCACAAAAACGATCTAACTCAGCTAAATCTTCAGATTCTGTTGGTTCAATCATTAACGTTCCAGCTACTGGGAAAGAAACTGTAGGAGCGTGAAAACCATAGTCCATTAAACGTTTTGCAATATCGCCAACTTCGATTCCATTTTCTTTGAAAGCGCGGCAATCTAAAATCATTTCGTGAGCAGCACGTCCCATTTCGCCAGAATATAAAACAGGATAATGTTCCTCTAAACGCGCTTTCATGTAGTTTGCGTTCAAGATAGCATGCTCAGTTGCTGAACGTAATCCTTCAGCACCTAACATGGTAATGTATCCGTAAGAAATTAAACACACCAAAGCTGATCCGTACGGTGCAGCCGAAATAGCAGAAATTGCGTCTTTTCCACCAGTTGCAACTACTGGGTTAGTAGGTAAGAAGTCTACTAATTTTTCGTTCACACAAATTGGTCCAACACCAGGTCCACCACCACCATGAGGGATAGCAAACGTTTTGTGTAAGTTTAAGTGACAAACATCAGCACCAATTGTAGCAGGATTAGTTAATCCTACCTGTGCATTCATGTTGGCACCATCCATATAAACTAAACCGCCATTTTCATGGATAAGGTTTGTAATTTCAATAATTGATGATTCGTAAACACCGTGAGTCGATGGATAAGTAACCATTAAACAAGATAAATCATCTTTGTGTTCGATAGCTCTTGCTCTTAAATCTTCTACGTCTATATTTCCTTCAGGAGTCGTTTTGGTAACAATGATTTTCATTCCCGCCATTGCTGCAGAAGCTGGATTGGTTCCGTGTGCAGATGATGGGATCAGACATACGTTTCTGTGTCCTTCACCACGTGAAATGTGATACGCACGAATAGCCATTAAACCAGCATATTCTCCTTGCGCTCCCGAGTTTGGTTGTAATGAAGTTCCTTTGAAACCGGTCACCACATTTAATTGCTGCTCTAATTTTTTCAACATGGTCATATAACCTTGCGCTTGATCAGCAGGAGCAAATGGGTGAATGCTGTTCCAGTTTGGCATTGAAAGTGGTAACATTTCTGCTGCAGCATTCAATTTCATGGTACAAGAACCTAAAGAAATCATTGAGTGATTTAACGATAAATCTTTACGCTCTAATTTTTTGATATAACGCATCAACTGACTTTCCGAATGGTGGTTGTTGAATACGTCGTGTTGTAGGAAAGTTGAGGTTCTTACTAAGTTATTTTGAATATTGATTTCAGAAGTTAATTCAGAAACATGAACTGCCGATTTTCCTGCTGCTTCAGAGAAGATAGCAATGATAGTGTTGATGTCAGCAATTGAAGTTGTTTCGTTGAATGAAATCGAAACACAATCTTTATTAGGATAGAAGAAGTTAAATTCGTTTTTCTCAGCAATAGCTTTTACTTTTTCAGCATCTGCTTTTACTAAAAGAGTATCAAAGAAAGCTGAGTTCACTTGGTTGATTCCCAAAGAAGCCAATGCTTTTGCTGTAGTTACTGCCGAGGCATGCACTTTGTTAGCAATATATTGTAAACCTTTTGGCCCGTGGTATACTGCATACATACCAGCCATAACTGCTAATAATACCTGAGCTGTACAGATGTTTGAAGTAGCTTTTTCACGTTTGATGTGTTGCTCACGAGTACCTAAAGCCATACGTAAAGCACGGTTTCCGTTTACATCGATAGAAACTCCAATGATTCTACCTGGCATTGAGCGTTTGTATTCTTCTTTAGTAGCGAAGAAACCTGCGTGAGGACCTCCAAATCCCATCGGGATACCAAAACGTTGCGTAGTGCCTACTACCACTGCAGCACCTAATTCTCCTGGAGAAGTTAATTTTACTAAAGATAAAATATCAGCGGCAACAGCTACTTTAATTTCATTTTCAGCCGCTTTTGCTATGAACTGTGAATAGTCATGCACTTGACCAAATTTACCTGGGTATTGTAAAATAGCTCCAAAATAATCAGATGAAAAATCGAAAGTCTCATGATTACCCACCACTAACTCAATATTTAATGGAGTAGAACGAGTTTGTAAAATAGATAATGTTTGTGGTAAAATTTCTTCAGAAACGAAGAATTTACTAACGTTGTTTTTCTTTTGGTCGCGTGTTCTTACGTCAAAAAGTAAAGCCATAGCTTCGGCAGCCGCTGTACCTTCATCCAATAATGAAGCATTCGCGATTTCCATTCCAGTCAATTCAATAATTGTAGTTTGGAAGTTTAATAAAGCTTCTAAACGTCCTTGAGCAATCTCTGCTTGATAAGGTGTATAAGCGGTATACCATCCTGGGTTTTCAAAAATGTTTCTTTGAATTACTGGAGGAACAACCGCTGGGTGATATCCTAAACCAATGTATGATTTGAATACTTTATTTTTTGCACCTAACTGAGTAATGTGAGTTAAATACTCATATTCAGTCATGGCAGGATCTAATTTGATATCTTCTTTTAAACGGATTCCGTCTGGGAAAGTTTCGTAAAGCAATTGGCTCATGTCTTTTACGCCAATAGTTTTAAACATGTGTTCTTGGTCAGATTCTCTCGGGCCAATGTGTCTTAAAGCAAATGCATCTGTTCTCATCAGGGTCTTTTACTGTTTGTAGTTGTATTTGAGTATGACTCAAATAATTATTTGAGTTGTGTTTTTTACGCGAACAAAAATAACTATATAATCTTAAAATTGAAGTTAAAAACAATGCAATTTTTATCAAATTATGAACCAAAAATGTTATTTATTAACAGATTGATTACTTTTGTAAGGATGCGATTACTTAAAGCAATATTTGATTTTTATTTGCATGGCAGTATACATGTAGCATTGGCAGTATATGCTTTGATGCAAATGACTTTTCATTTCTTTCATCTTCAATATGATGCACCAATGTCATTTTTTGCTTTTTTTGGAACAATTGTAGGTTATAACTTTGTGAAATACGATGAGTTAGTTCGTGCCAAAAAACTTAAAATGTCCAATGAAAGAAAGGCAATTGTCGGTTTGAGTTTTATCTCATTTTTAGTAACCGTTTATTGTTTTTATCAGTTGGAAAGGCAAACACAAATTGTTGCATTTATTTTTTTAGGATTGACAGTTTTATATACTTTGCCTATTTTTCCAAAGCTTGGGAATGCACGCAATTGGGCAGGAATTAAAATATACATTGTAGCTTTTTGCTGGGCAGGCATCACTCTTTTTTTGCCAATAATGAATGCCGATTTACCGCTTTCACATGATGTTTGGCTAAAATTTTGTCAGCGCTTTTTACTTGTAATTATTCTGATTCTGATTTTTGAAATTATCGATTTAAAACATGATGACACTTCTTTACAAACTGTTCCTCAGCGATTGGGTGAACGAAAAACGAAGTGGTTAAATCTTTTTTTACTGATTCCGTTCTATTGTTTGGAATTTTTAAAATCTGACTTTCAAATCATTCAGCTTTGGATCAATTTGGTTTTGATTGTTGTACTGGCCCTTTTTACATTATTTTCCAGCCCTAAACGCTCGGAATATTATACTTCATTTTGGGTCGAAAGTGTTCCCTTTTTTTGGTGGATTGCT
>CBFHBH010000204.1:0-4798 GCA_965653735.1 uncultured Flavobacterium sp.
TTACTTCGTCTAAAGAACTACCAATTGGAACTATTGTTACTTCCTATTTAAACTTTGAACAGTTTAATACTGTTACAAAAAATAATGAGAAAAGTCCTGGAGGAATATGGACTTCTGCTAAAAGCAAATGGTCTCCTTGTGATGGACGTCCAGTGCCAAATTCTAAATTTCAAACGCTTACATCACAAAATATTTTACCTGATTTAAGAGGGATGTTTTTGAGAGGATTAAACACTTTTGATCCCTATCAACCTGTACCTGCTTTAGTAGCAGATAAAGCAGATCCTGATAGTCGTATTGTTGGTAGTTATCAATCTGACTCTTTTCAAGGGCATAAACATCTTGATCAAGATCAGATAGGGGCTTTTTATGGTAGAGAGTCTCCAAACACACCTCATCAACGTTTTAATATCAGTGGAACTCCAGTTAACAATACAGAAGGACGTATAAATGCCGGTTATGGAGCACCTAGAATAAGTACAGAAACTCGCTCAAAAAATGTAGCAGTGTATTATTACATTAAAATTAATTAATCAGTATAAGATACTATTTACGCTATCAATGCTTTGTTTGAAATAATTAAAAACAAATCTTATGTTACAAAATCACAATATTCTAAAACTCTTTATAAGTATAGTTTTCTTAGCTTTTAATTTATTGCCAAATGAAACTTTAGCTCAAAAAAAACAAAATACTGGTAAAGGTAATGCAGTAGCAAAAAGTACTACTAATTCTGTAAAATCTTCAGAAAATACTGGTCCATCTATTGAAGTAGAATTCATGATTACTAAAAAAGAATTCTATGATCTGACTAAAGAAATTGATATTTCGGTTTTAGAAAATAAACCACCTCGAACAGGTGTGTTGTTAGAATATTATGGTCCGCAAAGTGAAGATTGTCATCAGAAGTTAGATTATGAAGCACATTTATTGCTTCGAGATGTTCGACAAAAAAAGGATAACTTAAATTATTCACTTGTAGTAGATTGGGAGGCTTGTAAAATTGTTTCTCTAGAGCCATATTCAAAAGCGATTAATAAATACAAATCATCCTATATGGTGTATCATATTAATTTGACACCAGATTCTCCTTTAGTTAAAACCAAATCCAAAACTATAGAAAAGTCAAATGCACCCTCAGGTGTAAAACGACCATTATTAGTTACAAGACTTAATAATGATGGAGAATGGGTTGCCACATGCCCTTATGGATCCTCTCAACCTTATACTACTGAAAAAGAAGCCTTGGCCGAACTCTTTTATGATGGCCCAGGAGCAATAACTTTTCTAGGCAAAAGAGACATTTACAACATTTATGTGATTAATAATAAGGTTGATAATGTACGCTTAGATGTAAGAGAATTTTTAACACGATTAGGTGTAAAAGATATTCCTAACTAGAAAAAAACTAACTAAAAAAAATAGATTATGAGACAGTTAAATAATAAAAATCTTCTCTTGATTTTTCTGTTTAGTATTCAGTACCAGTTCTTTTTTGCACAATGTACAGAAGCTAAGGATAGCGAGATGGCAAAGTATAAAAATTTAACCTTAACGCAGGATGCACAAGGTTGTTCGCAGTGTGCCATGTTGGCCTTATATTTTTGCTCTGCTCGATATTGTGTTGAGGTTGAAGACAAAAGAAAAGTAGGAGCACTTATTTCAGAATGCAAACAAAATATTCGCAACATGGGGCAACCCTACTGTTGTCCAGAATACCTTACTAAAAATCCAGAGTGGGGTATTATGGCGGGTTCAAGTACTCAAAAAGGAGGATCCACTGCTTCATCTTCAGGCATGTTGTCAGGAAGTTCAACTGGTATAATTCCCGGTCCCTCACTTTCAAATACTGGAGCTAGTGGTGATTTAACGGGGCAACTATTACAATCATTAGTCAATCTTGACGGAGGCAAATCAGCCAGTTTAACAAACTACGCAGCGAGTTATGCACAAGGTCAACAATTGGCTGAGGTTGCTACTGGAATTATCGATTTATTTACTCCATCACCCGAAGAAAAAGCCCGTAGAGAAAAGTTACAGTTAGAAGAACAACAAAGGGCTCAAGCTGAGAGAGAACGTTTAGAACGCTTGAGAATTGAAAATGAAAACAAAGCGAAAGCGGAATTTGAAGATATTTTAAAACAATATAAAAATGGTGCCAATCCTAATAGCCATAATTATTTGGTAATTAGTATTATGGATAATTATTTGTCTAATAAATACAACCTTGACCTAAGCGCAATGCTTCCTGAATGGTCAAACTGGATGCAAGCTGCTATTGAGAGAGAAGATAATTTTGCGACCACTGTCTTTGCGGGAAAAGCGCTGGGTTTTAACTACAATAAATTTAATTACTCTTTAAAATTCACAATAGAACAAGCTATTAAATTGCTTGAAAAAGTATCAGATAGCGAGGATAAATATGCTCCTTATTTAGGCGTAAATTTTGGCATTTTGAAGAAAAATGTTCAAGAAAAAAATGCTAAAAAGAAAACGATTACAAAATCTGTAGATGCTTTTATGATTAAAGCTGTAACAAAAGGATCTGCTGCAGAAAAAGCAGAATTAAAAGAAAATGATATACTGCTAAAATATAACGGGAATTATACTGATAACCTTGCCGAGGAAATTTCAAAAAGCAAAGTAGGAGAGAAAGTAAAAATAACTTTACTAAGAGACGATAAAGAAATGGTGAAAGAAATCACCTTAGGCAAAATTGAAGTCGACAATCAAAAGATTGATGCCATGATATTATTGGCCAATTATTACAACACAAAATCTTCAGGCAATAATCCAGAAAAAGCCCTGTATTATTTCACAAAAGCAGCCGAAAACGGAAGTCCAAACGCTATGTATGCTTTAGGTGAAATTTACAAGAAAAACATCTTTGGAAATAAAAAAGTGAGTGTAAAATATAAGTTCAAAAAAAATGAAGAGTTTGCGTTGGAGTGGTATTTAAAAAGTATTCAAAATCCATACTATTCTAGTTCACGTCATTACAATACGTATAAAATAGGAAACTATTTTGAACCAGCAGTTTTTGATGAAATTATAGAAATGTACCAAAAGGGAATGGGTTGTGAGAAAAGCAAAGAAAAGGCAAATGAAATCATTGCGTTAAAAAATGAGTATGTAGAAAAATCAAAGTGAGCTGTTTTTGTCTTTTAGAATTAACTGGCTGACCAGTTTATAAAAGTGATTTAAGAAAGTGATTTTAAATTTATAAGATTTTACTTATTTTAGTAATTAACATTAACAACTATTCTCATGAAAAAAACAATACTATTTCTTTGGTTATCATTTAGTTTTCTAAATTTTGGTTATGCCCAAATGACAGGAATACGTGTAAAACAAAATAACAAGGTTCCAGAGAGTACTTCAAATCCAGAAACAATTGAAAGTAATGATACTCTTACGCGATTTTATTATGCCTATCATAAGAAAAATCAAAAGAAGGTACTTGCTGAACTAAAAGATTTAGAAAACGAAGTCAGTAATATTAATGATGTTACCAATATTGCTGCTTTACAGGTACTGCAAAAAAGAATTGAAATTAAGAAAAGTGTTTTAGCCAAGTATAAAAACTATTTTGACAAGATTATGGCAGAAAATGGTTTTAAAACTTTTTTCCCTTCTACTGGTACTCATAAAGAAGATTTCTTTAATATGATATATAACAAAAACAGTGATAATGATCTTTATTTTGTTAATAATGCCGCTGTACAACTCAATAACTCTGGAGCTGCTATTCAATCAGAATTAACATCAGCTTTTATGGGACCACTTCGTTTTTCTTTTGGAACCATTGTAAGCAATGCGAAGAATAACGAAAATACAACTGAAGAAACTGCTGTTGAAGATACAGATGCTTTTAAGCGTTTAGCTTCGGGAGGAGGCAATATCTATTTAAATGCAGAATTCCCTTTGTTTTATAAAGGTAACAACCGTTTCCAGTGTGTTATAAATAGCTATGCAAAAGGGGCTCTGGACATCTCTGAATTTAGTGATGATGTTGATACTTCTACGGGTAATGGTAGTGCAGGAGGAAATTTATATGCGAGTGTTGCAACGGACAAAGGAGAATTTAACTTTTTTATAAGCGGAAATTATGCATTGTACGCAGGAAGTAATGCTTTTTATGACCGACTTCAAATAACAGATCACAGGCTTTTTGCTTTTGGACAGGTGAGTGTAGGGGTAACCATTTTAGATCGTTTGCGTATTTCATGTATTACAAATCAATTTGGTTCAGAATCTCAACTTAGAAGTGGCAAAGTAATAGTTGGAGTGCAAATTCTATCAGGATTGTTTAAATCATAATGTATTAATATCAATTATTATTTACAAGAAGGACATCAATCGATGTCCTTTTTTATTGAACTCTTATTTGAGTTTTAAATAATGTTCCCTGAACGGAGTCGAAGGGAACATAGTTTAATTTACACAAAAAAATAATATTTTTATCTAAAATGAATTACACGCCATGAAAGGATATATACATTTTAGAATGTTCAGACGGAAGTTATTATACAGGAAGCACAGCAGATTTAGAACGACGATTACAACAACATCATAACGGTGAAGGAGCTAACCACACCAAAAAAAGACTACCCGTTACTTTAGTATATTACGAAGAATACCAACGTATAGACGAAGCTTTTTACAGAGAAAAACAAATACAAGGGTGGAGTAGGAAAAAGAAAGAGGCTTTGATAGCAGGTGAATCCGAATTGTTGCCTCAATTTGCCATAGCATATAGAGATTTGAAAGAGTAATATTGTGATGGTGGCTTCGAGAG
>CBFHBH010000205.1:0-4798 GCA_965653735.1 uncultured Flavobacterium sp.
GAGCTTAAAGCCAGGTAGTAGAGTAGCCCTTGTTGGTGGTTCTGGAAGTGGAAAATCTACTGTTGCAAAAATTGCTTCTGGTTTATATGATCCTTGGCAAGGAGAAATTTTATTTGACAATGTCAATAGAAATGAAATTCATAGAAATGTAATTACAAATTCTTTAGCTGTAATTGATCAAGAAGTTTTAGTATTTAATGGAACAATAGCTGAAAATATTTCATTTTGGGACTCAATGGTTTCAGAAAAAAATATTGTTCAATCAGCAAAAGATGCTGATATCCATGATGTTATTGCTTCAAGGACTGATGCTTATGATAGTGGTGTTTATGAAGGAGGTTCTAATTTTAGTGGAGGTCAAAGACAGCGTTTAGAAATAGCGAGAGCCTTAGTGAATAACCCATCTATATTGGTTATGGATGAAGCAACAAGTGCACTTGATTCTTCAACAGAAAAAAAGGTAATGGACAATATAAAGAAAAGAGGTTGTACATGTCTTATTGTTGCTCATAGATTAAGTACAATTATCGATTGTGATGAAATTATAGTTATGGAATTTGGAAAGATAGTTGAAAGAGGTACACATTCTGAACTAATGAAGTTAAACGGGACTTATTCAAAATTGATTGAAACGAAATAGCCTTTTAAGAAATGACTACTGATAAAAAAATATATATAAATGTTAAGAATCCTTTCATTTTAGAAGATTCTGACAAAGTTTGGATGGTTATAAGCGGAGAAGTAAATGTTTTCTCTGTGCAGTTGGATGAAAATAGAAATTATTCTTGTCCACTCCAGCATTTATATTCAGCTAAAAAAGGCGATTTACTTTTTAGTCTTCTTAAAGTAGATACAAAAGAAAATACCAGACTTGTTCTTTATTCATCAGAAGCGACTTTATCATCAATAAATAAAGAAGAGTTAATCAACATTGATCATTTATTTTTAAAGGGTATTATTAATAAATGGATTACTAATTCATTGATTTCTTTGTATTCAGAAAATGCACCTAGAATATATACTTCAATAGATAATTTTAACTCCATTGTATTAAATAAAGACGAAATTGTCTATCCCTCAAATGGTATAAGTTGGATTCAGCTTATAAAAGGGAAAGTAAGTGTGTATTCGGATAACAATGAATTGAATGATGAAGATGAATTCATTTATCCTATACCTGTTTCAAATAAATTGTGGTTAAAATCACTTAATGATAAAACAGAAATCAAGATTGTAAGTTTTGGAGATGTTCTTGAAGATGAAATTAACTTTTTAATTTCTCTAGAGAGAATTCAAGATTATTTTTACAATTTGCTGCATAAAAGATTTTTAATTAATCAAACTGAAGATGAGAACTTTTACAGCGAAAAATTAGAAAATGACCAGTTACTATTAGAAAATACATTAACTAAAATTAGTTCTATTGTAAACGAAAATGGGAGCAGTAAAATTTTAAAGGATTCAAAAATAATTGATAAAAAAAGCAATATCCTTTTTAATACTTGCAAACTAATTGGTGAACATAGTGGTTTTAAACTGGAAGAACCTAAACATATTGAAACTTACCAATCTAACGTTTCAAATCAACTGAGTGCAATTGCAAATTGTTCCAATGTTAGAATTAGAAAAATTATTTTGAGAGGAGTGTGGTGGAAAGATGAAAATGGGGACCTATTAGCATTTTCAAAAAAAGATAAAACTCCAATTGCATTAATTCAAAAAAAATCTAAAGAATATACTCTCATTAATTTATTGAGTGGAGAGGAAATTAGAGTTGATAATGATATAGCTCAGGATTTAGATCCTGTTGGGTATATGTTTTTACCCGGTTTTGATAAAAAAATGTCATCAATTAAGAATGTGTTATCATTTTCCATGAATGGTCTAAAAAATGATATTAAATTTTTATTATTGGCAGCTTTTGCTGGGAGTCTTACTGGTTTGATTGTGCCAATCTTGTCTGGAATTATGTTTGATGATGTAATACCTACCGCAGATAGAAGTTTACACATAAATATTTTTATGATAATGATAATTACTGGTTTTGTATTAGCTGGGCTTCAAATAACACAAGGTCTTTTACAGCTTAGAGTTGAATCAAAATCAAGTATTAATCTTCAGGCAGGAGTAATGGATTATATCTTAAGATTACCTGTCTCATTTTATAAAAATTATAGTGCTGGTGATTTAACCAACAGAGTATTAAGTATTAATTCAATTAGGCAAGTTGTTTCTAATACATTAATTTCTGCAGTATTAAGTGGTGCTTTTTCTTTTGTAAATCTTATTTTACTTTTTTATTATGATTCAGGATTGGCATGGATAGGTGTTTTACTTGGTGCCTTAGCCGCAACTTTTATGATTGTTATAGGATTGTTTAAATTAAAATTTGATAGACAAATTTCTACTACGCAAGGAGAAATACAAGGGTTTTTATTTGAATTTTTATCAGGTATTACTAAAATAAGGATAACTGGTGGAGAAAGTAGAATTTTTAGTCTTTGGGCCAATAAATTTTCTAAATTAAAAAGATTGAGTTTCAATTCTGGAAATTACCAAAACTTTGTTGAAGTATTTAATAGTTCTTATCCGTTATTTACAAATATCGTTTTCTTTTCTTTCATCTATTATACAATTATAAATTCCGATGGTACATCAACAATTATAAGTGTTGGTGCTTTTATGGCCTTTATTACCGCTTTTAACAAGTTTTTAAATGATAGTTTGCGATTAAGTATGGCAGTAATTACATCTCTAAATGTTATCCCTTTATATGAAAGGGTTAAACCAATTTTAGAAGAAGAGCCTGAATCTACACAAGAAAGTAAAGATCCTGGAGAATTATCAGGTGATATTGAGATGAATTCAGTTTATTTTAGATATCATGAAGATCAACCATTAATTCTTAAAGATGTTAGTTTTAAAATAAAACAAGGGGAATTAGTTGCTTTTGTTGGTGCATCAGGTTCTGGTAAATCCACTATTATGAGATTACTTCTTGGTTTTGAATATCCTGAATCAGGTTCAATTTTTTATGATGATGAATCTTTTGATTCTATGAATAAAGAGTTGATAAGAAGACAAATAGGAGTTGTATTGCAAAACGGAGCATTAATGTCTGGAAGTATTTATCAAAATATAGTTGGTAATTCAGAACTAACACTAGATGATGCATGGGAAGCTGCTAGAATGGCCGGTATGGAAGAAGATATAAAACATATGCCTATGGAAATGCATACTGTGATTAGCGAAGGTGCTGGTACCTTTTCGGGAGGGCAAAGGCAAAGACTAATGATTGCAAGAGCTATTGTTCATAAACCTAGATTATTGTTTATGGATGAGGCAACCAGTGCATTAGATAACAGAACGCAAAATATTGTTTCTGAAAGTTTAGATAGACTTCAAGCAACAAGAATTGTAATTGCTCACAGATTAAGTACAATAAAAAATGCAGATCGGATATATGTAATGGATAAAGGGCAAATTGTTGAGTCAGGAAATTATGATGAATTAATGAAAATGGATGGATTGTTTTCTGTATTAGCAAAAAGACAAATTGCTTAAATTACTATGGATAGCTATAACCATGTTTCCGATAATCTAAAGAAATATTTTGAAAATAATTTTAAATCATCAATAAAGAATTCTGTAACGAGTAATGTAGTTGATTTTGTTGATACTTTTTGGGAAGATCATTTAAGTAATGATTTGAAAGGTAAAGATGCTATCGATTTTTTAAGATTATGTTTTCCTCAATTAAATTTTTCTATAGAAAAAAATATTGAAGAAACTCAATTATATAAAGATGTAGTATTGAGAGGAAATTTTGAAAAGATTAATGATATTAATAATAATCTAAGTTTAATAGACATTAATGGAATCTCTCTTTTTTTATATAATAGTTTTGCAGGTGACATTCCTGTTCTAGTTATACCTAACAAAGATGATTTTAATTCTATAATTCAAGTCTTACTTTATAAAAACAATCCCATTAGTCTTCCATCTTCGATGGGAGCAAGCTTAATTAATGGTATAAATAATTGGAAAAAAATTAATAACATTAAAAATAAATGGTTATTGCAAAACAGTCATTTTTCATGGAATGAAGAGTTTAAAACTAATGTTTTACCAAATAAGAATCTTTATAAAGATGGGTTGATAATTCTAAGCCAAAAACCTTATAGTGGAGTTTCTTCAACCTCTGTTAATATAGATCAAGAAAAATGGTTATCGATTTCCTTAAAAATACGACTAGAGCATGAGTGTACACATTTGTACACAATGAAAAGGTTTGGAATAGCATCAAACAATTTGCATGATGAACTTATAGCTGATTATGTTGGTATTATTAAATCTGTTGGATTTTATAATAAAGATTGGATGTTAGCTTTTATGGGATTAGAAAACAGCCAAGATTATAGAATTGGTGCACGACTTGAAAATTATATAAAAGATATTAAAATTGACTCAGAAGACTTTTTATACTTAGCTTCAATAATTAGAAAAGCAATTGAAAATATTTATTTATTTGATATGAAGATTGGGAAAGCATCTTCTAATGAAGATTTAAAAACAAGAATAGACACATTTTGTGAACTTGATGTTTTAAGTATGGCTTCCGAAAATGGTCATGAATTACTTTTAAAAGAATATTTCAAGTATAATATTGTAAGAAACTAATTGATTAACAGGTATTTACTTTGATTAATCTCATAATATATTCTATTTAGAATTTAGTTTTTTAAATCTTAAATATCCATAAGAATTGTATGACATATTTTTCTTACATTTAGCTTCA
>CBFHBH010000206.1:0-4740 GCA_965653735.1 uncultured Flavobacterium sp.
CCCCAGCTGATGGTCTAGATGAAGGTGAAACAGTTACTATGCTTGTTATGCCAGTTATGCTTAACAACTAAAAATCTTAAACCCAACCAAACCTATATTTTGAAAACACCATCTCTTTTGAGATGGTTTTTCGTTTTTATAGATAGTCAAGTAATTGATTAAGTTTATCTTGATTTATTGGTTTAGAAACGTAATTTTTAACTGTAGTAAAGCGCTTTGCTTTTTCAACATCAGCAATATCTATAGAGGAAGACATAACAAATACTTTCACTTTGTCTTTATTGGGCAATTCTTCAAGTTTTTCTAAAAACTGCCAACCATCAACAACAGGCATATTAATGTCAAGTAATATAATATCTGGAAATTCAGCAGAATCTTTCTCGAGGATGTCTATTACATCTTCACCGTTTTTAAAATCTCTAAATTGAACAAAGTTTTCATTTTTTTCCAATAACTTTTTTAGGACAAAAACAAAAATATTATCGTCATCAATTATAAATGTAAGTTCTGCTTTCTTCATACAAAATACAAGGTAAAAGTACTTCCTTTATTAACCTCGCTTTCAATTTCAACTCTTCCTCCCATTGATTCTATATGATTTTTAACCATAAATAATCCTAAACCTACAGCATCTGAATTTCCGTGAAAGGTTTTATACATACCAAAAACTTTTTCTTTATTTTTCTCTAAATCAATCCCTAAACCATTATCACTTACTTGTAAGATAATTTCATCATTCTCAACATTAGCAGTAATATTTATAACAGGCAATCTATCTTTTGAGCGATATTTAATTGCGTTGGTAAGTAAGTTAAAAATAATACTTTCTAGGTAAGATTGTGTAGCTTTTATCTGAATTTTTTCATCAACACTAATATTGATAATGGCTTTATTACTTTTAACAATGGCATTTATACCTAAAATTGCCTGTTCTATTTCTTGTTTTAGATTCAGATTTTCGAATTCATTCTTATCTCCACTTTGTATAGCAACAGTTTCATTCAAAAAGAAAATAGTATCAGAAAGCTTGGTTGTACTTTGCTTCATCATATTAAAATATTCTCTTTGCTCATCAGGATTATTAGATTCTTCAAATAAATCCAGAATCATCGATAAATTACTAGTATGAGAGCGAATATCATGTGATACAATATGAG
This sequence comes from uncultured Flavobacterium sp., assembly GCA_965653735.1. Taxonomy (GTDB): domain Bacteria; phylum Bacteroidota; class Bacteroidia; order Flavobacteriales; family Flavobacteriaceae; genus Flavobacterium. Next base: position 1,158 of record CBFHBH010000206.1, read on the forward strand.
TAAAATTGATAAGCTTTTGATTTTGCTTTTCGGTAATCTCATACAGTCTATTTTTTTCTTTATCAGATTCCTTACGTGCCGAAATATCTCTTGTAACAACAATATATTTAGAATACCTACCGTGCTCATCATAAATTACATTTGCAGAATCCTCACGCCAATGATAATTACCTTGTGCATCCCTAAAGCGCATTTCATATTTAAACTCCTTCATTTGCTTTAACAAACACTCCTTAATGTAAGGTTTTACCTTTACCAAATCCTCTGGATGAAATTTTTCATAAATATCATCAGGCGTATAATTTAAGTATTCTTCTTTTGCGTAATTAAGTAATTTCACGTAAGATGGTGATACGTAAGTAAGTCTGCCCCCTTCAATAACAGCAACCCCATCTGAAGTATTCTCTGTAATCAAACGTAATTGTTGTTCACTTTCTATAAGCTGCTTTTCGGTTTGTTTTCTTTCAGAAATATCTCTTGAAACCAAAATATATTTTGAGTAAGTACCATCTAAATTATAAATAACATTAGCAGAATCTTCTCTCCACTGATATTCCCCGGAAGCACCTTTAAATCGATACTCATAACTGAATTTTTCGTTTTGTACAGATAAGTTTTTATAAATTATTTCAGTGATTTTAATAGCATCTTCTGGATGAATAAAATTAAATACTTCACCTAAACTCAACTTTTTTATATACAAATCTGAATATCCTGAAAGTTTTGCAAATACTGGAGAAACATAAGTAATCTTATTGTTTTCGATCACCAAAATACCATCGGAAGTGTTCTCTGATATAAATTTCAATTGCTCTTGATTTTCATTTAACTGAATTTCAGCTTGAATCCTTTTATCTTCCTCAATAGCTAAACTCAAATAGTCTGCTAAAGCTCTAGCAAATGAAATATCGTTTTCACTCCAAACTCGCGGATCATCACGATGTTCACAACATAAAACACCATAAAACTTACCATTAGCTCTAATAGGAATATCTAACATATCTGTTATTCCCAAAGGTTTTAAATAATTATCAATGAGTTCTGAGGTGGCTTCGTTATCATAAACATCATCTGCAACAAGAGCCACTTGATTATTTACCGCCGAAATGTATTTAGGTATTTCTCTAACTTTTAATGTTTTATTTTTTAAGTGCGAGTTTTCGTTTTTATCAAACAAATTTTTACAGACTAGCTCTTCTTCATTAATTTCCCAAAAACTAGCTCGATCAATTATCAAACCTTTGGTAGCAATAATCGTGACTTCCTTAATTTTATCTTCAAGTTTTTCCTTATCAACACTCGAATACAATTCAATCAATAAATGATTCTGTAAATCAATTGCTTTTTGTCTCTTCTCATTTTCTATTTTTTCAATCTTTTCCTGAGTGATATCGCGAGCAATGGTAACAACTTTTATAGGTTCTTTATTTTCGTTATAAAGAATATTCATAATGTCTTCACGCCAAATATACTCTCCATCTCCTCTACGACATCTGAAAACATACTTAATAGAAGGCAATTTTTGATCTGCTGCGCCATAAATAGTTTTTTTGACTGATTCAAGGTCATCAGGATGAACCATACCAAACATATCAACTTTATGATTGTTTTGTTTTTGAGTCTCTGACATTCCCATCATTCTAAGATAAGCATCCGATGTAAAAACTAACTGCTCATTTTCTATGATATAAATACCATCCGATATATTTTTAGAGATAAAATTAAATCTGTCCTCATTTTCATCAAGTGTATTTTGAAAATGCTTTATCTTGTTTCTCTTTTTAATTGATGCTTTAAAACGAAGTGGAGATTCTAAAATTCCTACAATAAATTTCAGGTTTTCTTTTTCATCAAAAATTCTATGAATTAAAACAGAAGAACTAATCTTTTCTCCTAACTCATTTTTAAACTCAATTATAGTATTTTGATCATTGAAAATTTGTGAAGGAAATCGAAAATGCTCTTTCCAAATATGTAAATCATTTTCTTTATCCTTGTGTCCTAATTTCTTCAATAAATGATTAGACATCCAAAGAGATTCTTGATCTTTAAAATCTAACACAAAAAAATACTTCTTACTTAAAACAACTACAAGATTGAATAACTCAATATCTTGTTTTATATATGAAAAGAAATAATCCTTTATATAGTTACTCTGAAGCATTTTTAAGTTTTAATAATCCCAAAATTTAATACAAAATTGTTTAATATCATATTAAATCGCTTTTTTTTCGATGAACAGCTTTAAAAATTGATAAATAATAGACTTTAAACGATACCTTTGCAAAAAATAAAGTAAAATGACAAATTTCGAGCAGTTCAATCTTCCTAAATCTTTACAAAAGGCTATTGATGATTTAAACTTCACAACCCCTACTCCTATTCAGGAAAAATCGTTTTCAGTTGTTATGTCGGGACGTGACATGATGGGGATTGCTCAAACCGGAACAGGTAAAACATTTGCTTATTTATTACCTTTATTAAAACAATACAAATTTGTAAACACTTATAATCCTAGAATAATGATTCTGGTTCCTACTCGAGAGCTTGTTGTACAAGTTGTTGAAGAAGTAGAGAAACTAACAAAATACATGTCAGTTAGAACATTAGGAATTTATGGTGGTGTAAATATTAATACACAAAAAACTCAAGTTTATCAAGGAATAGACATTTTGGTAGGAACACCTGGACGAATAATGGATTTAGCATTAGACGGGGTATTAGGACTTCAAGAAGTGACAAAATTGGTTATTGATGAGTTTGATGAAATGCTAAACTTAGGCTTTCGTCCACAACTAACTTCGATTTTAGCTATGTTGAAGACAAAAAGACAAAACATATTGTTTTCGGCTACGATGACAGATGAAGTCGATGAAATATTAAATGATTATTTTGATTTTCCTGAAGAAGTTACTTTGGCCGCATCAGGAACTCCTCTTGAAAAAATCGAACAATTGTCTTATCACATTCCTAACTTTAATACAAAAGTTAACTTGTTGAAACATTTACTAAATACAGATCAATCGTTAGAAAGACTTTTGGTTTTTGTGAACAATAAGAAAATTGCCGACATGCTTTTTGATAAAATTGATGCTGATTTTCCAGGTCAATTTGGCGTTATACATTCTAACAAGTCACAAAACTATCGTTTGTTGACCATGCAAGATTTCCAAAATGGTATTTTACGTGGATTAATTACTACCGATGTGATGGCTCGTGGTTTAGACATATCAAATATAACGCATGTTATCAACTTCGAAATGGCCGAAATTCCTGAACAATACATTCATAGAATTGGACGTACAGGTCGTGCAGATGCATCGGGTATTGCAATAAGCTTTATTGCTCCTCGCGAAGAAGACATTAAAATTGAAGCAGAAATGCTTATGGAAATGGAAATTAAGATTTTAGAAACTCCTTCTGAAGTTGAAATTTCAACACAATTAATTGGTCCTGAAAAAGAAAAACAGAAAATTAAATTCTTAACCAAAAAACCAAAGCTAAGTGAAAACAGTGGTTTTCACGAAAAATCTGAGAAAAATAAAAAAGTAAATCTTGGAGGACCATCAAAAACAAAGAAAAA
>CBFHBH010000207.1:0-4729 GCA_965653735.1 uncultured Flavobacterium sp.
TGTATCAATTAGGGATTTATACTGGTGCTGATTTAAAATCGAAAACCATAGAGTATCTAGATCAACATTTTGGAAAAAGTGGCCGTCATTATTTTTATTTGGTTAGAGGAATATCAAATAGTGCTGTGAAACCAAATAGAACTGCAAAGTCGGTCGCGGCCGAACATACTTTTTATACCAATTTGACTTCGGAAGTTTTTATGGAAGAAAAATTAGAACGCATCGCCGAGGAATTATCTCGCAGATTGCAAAAACATAAAATTTCTGGTAAAACAGTGACTCTTAAAATCAAATATTCCGATTTTACACAACAAACCCGAAGTAAGACCCTTCCGTATTTCATTTCTGATAAAGGACTTTTGTTTGAAAATGCGAAAGAGTTATTGTATCAAGAGAAAATGAAAGATTCTGTTCGTTTGCTTGGAATTTCTTTGGCAAACCTAAATACTGAAATAAAAAAAACCGTAGTGGTGCAACTACGGTTTGAATTTTAAAAAATATATTTTTTATTCTATTTCAGATATTCTTAAAGTATTTACCATCCCTTTATTAGCAACTGGCATGGCTGCAAGGTTTACTAGTAAATCGCCTTTAGAAACAAACTTGTTTTCTTGTGCAATTTTATTGATGTCATCAATAGTGTCATCTGTACTTACAAACTTGTCGTAATAAAAGGCATCTACTCCCCAAAGTAAATTTAACTGTGTTAAAATACGTCTGTTTGAAGTGAAGACTAAAATATGTGCATTAGGTCTCCAAGCTGAAACCTGAAAAGCTGTATATCCACTATTTGTTAATGTTGTAATCGCTTTTGCATCAATATCATTAGCTAAAATTGCTGCATGATAACAAATGTGCTTTGTGATAAAACGATTCGTTTTAATTTGTGGTTGCTTTTGAGGAATTTGTACCAGCGGAGAATCTTCAACAGCTTCAATAATTTGAGTCATTTTTTCGATTACCTGAACAGGATAATTCCCGACAGAGGTTTCTCCTGAAAGCATCACCGCATCTGCACCATCCATAACTGAGTTGGCAACGTCATTTACTTCAGCACGAGTTGGTGTTAAGCTTGTAATCATGGTTTCCATCATTTGTGTTGCCACAATAACAGGGATACGAGCTAACTTTGCTCTGTGGATTAATTTCTTTTGAATTAATGGTACTTCATGTGCAGGAAGTTCTACACCTAGATCTCCACGAGCAACCATTAAACCATCACAATGAGCAACAATTTTATCGATATTTTCTACCGCTTCTGGTTTTTCGATTTTAGCAACAATTGGGATTTTATGTCGTGAATGTTTGTCAATTAAATCTCTTAAATCTTTTAAATCTTCTGGAGTTCTAACGAATGATAAAGCAATCCAATCTACTTGATTTTCAATTGCAAAAATGGCGTCTTTAATATCTTTTTTAGTCAATGCCGGAAGCGAAACTTTTGTGTTAGGTAAATTTACTCCTTTTTTAGATTTTAAAGGACCTCCCTGAATTACTTTACAAACTACTTTGTTAGCTTTTTTATCACTAGAAACGGCTTCGAAAATTAGCTTTCCGTCATCTAATAAAATTTTTTCACCAGGTCTTACGTCCTGTGGGAAAGATTTGTATGTCATGTATACATTGTCAGGAGTTCCTGGTACATCATCTGTCGTTTGGAAGGTCACTAAATCACCTTCTTTAACTACAACATCTTCTTTCATTACACCTACACGTAATTTTGGACCTTGTAAGTCAGCTAAAATTGCAGTATTGTAATTATTTTCTTGATTTATCTCACGTATAATTCTAATTCTTTCGGCAACATCATCATAGTCGGCATGTGAAAAGTTAATGCGAAATACATTAACACCTTCTTCAATCATTTTTTTTATAACTTCTTTTGTGCTGCATGCGGGCCCAAGAGTAGCCACAATTTTAGTTTTTTTACTTGTAGGCATTTTCTAAAAGATTAAATTATTTTTTGATTTGATATCATTTGGGTCAACTTCATATACTGTGCTTACCAAATCGATTCCTTTTATTTTTGTTATTATTTCTTTGGTTTTAATTTGATTATCGTGTTCGATTTTCAAAAAAAAATCTACTTTTTTTAAATCTGACACCAAATTTACTTGTGTGGTTAGATTACTATCTTCAAATAAAGAAGCGTTTTTATTTTGCACAGGCAATTCGATTTCTTGTTTGTTTTGAATTAAATCCCAAGCCATCATTTCTATTTCATCTTCAAAAGTGTATCTTGAAAAAGAAGTTTTTTGTTTGTTAATTTCGATTGGGATTTCGTTTTCGTTTTTTGAAAGCATAATCGACAACGACTGATTTATTTTGAAAGCTAATCGGTAGTCTTCCAATGTTGTATGAATGGCAATTAACTGATAATCGACCTGATCAAAATCCTCTAATTGTAATTTGTGAATTGCCATAAACGCCTTAAAACAAAATGTAAATATACTACTAATTAAGTATTTAAAATGCTTTAAGTCTTTAGCTTTTTGCTAATTTATTAACGAAAACGATTGAGTTTTTTGTTATGTAGAATTATTTTGTGTCAATTTGAGATTGAAAAACAAAATAAGCTCTTTTTGAGGCAATTTCTTCGGCCTTCTTTTTTGATGTTGCCCTGGCTTTTGCAACTATTTTATTGTCAATGTGAAGTTTAACTCCAAAATGTTTTAAATTCCCAGTACCATTGTCATCATATATTTCGTAGTGAAATTGTTTTTTTTCTTTTTGGCACCATTCAATTAATAAGCTTTTGTAACTAATCACTTTTCCTTCTAAGCGGTCAATGTCTACATAAGGCTTAATCATTTTTTTATGAATGAATTTTTCGCAATAAGAATAGCCTTTGTCCAGATAAATAGCTCCAATAAAAGCTTCAAAAATATTACCATGAATATTTTCGCCAAAATGCTGTACAGATACTTTGCTTTCTACAAATTGGATAAGATTAAAATCTTTTCCTAGTTCATTTAAGTGTTCGCGTGAAACAATTTTTGAACGCATTTTTGTTAAATAACCTTCGTCTCCTGTGGGAACTTTGCCAAACAAGTGTGCTGCAATTACTGATCCAAGCATTGCATCTCCCAAAAACTCTAGTCGTTCGTAATTTATTTGATGACCATTTTCATCTGTTTTATTCATGGAGCGATGAGTGAATGCCTTGCGGTAGTGCTCTAAATTATTGGGTTTAAAGCCTAATATTTTTGTGAGTTTATCAAAAAAAATCCCGTCCTCAGCAGAATGAGAACGGGAACTTTGAAATATGTTTTTGATAATTCTCATGTAAAGAACTACTCAGCTTTTTTGAATAAAACACAAGCGTTATGTCCACCAAAACCAAAAGTATTACTCATAGCAACTTTGATTTCTCTGTTTTGAGCTTTGTTTAGTGTTAAGTTTAACGATGGGTCAATATTTTCATCAACAACACTATGGTTAATCGTTGGAGGAATAATACTGTTTTTAATTGCTAATATAGATGCAATTGCTTCTATGGCACCAGCAGCACCTAACAAGTGACCAGTCATTGATTTTGTTGAATTGATATTAATATTTTTAGCATGTTCGCCAAAAACTGCACTAATTGCTTTTAATTCAGCAACATCTCCAAGAGGTGTAGAAGTGCCGTGTGTATTGATGTGATCAATATCTTCAGGGTTTAATCCTGCATCTTGTAAACAGTTTTTCATCACAGCAATAACACCAATTCCTTCTGGATGTGGAGCTGTTAAGTGATAAGCATCTGAAGACATTCCACAGCCACCTACTTCACAATAGATTTTTGCGCCACGCGCTTTAGCGTGCTCGTATTCTTCTAAAACTAATGCTCCTGCTCCTTCTCCAAGAACAAACCCATCACGAGTAGCATCAAAAGGCCTCGACGCTGTTTCTGGACTTTCATTTCTTGTAGATAGAGCTTGCATTGAATTGAATCCTCCCATACCAGCAATTGTTACAGCAGCTTCTGAACCACCTGATACAATCACATCACACATTCCTAAACGGATGTAGTTAAAAGCATCAACTAAAGCATTTGCTGAAGAAGCACATGCAGAAACTGTTGTATAGTTAGGTCCCATAAACCCATTTCTCATTGAAATGTGTCCTGGAGCAATGTCAGCAATCATTTTAGGGATAAAGAAAGGATTGAAACGTGGAGTTCCGTCACCTTTAGCATAAGCTAAAACTTCCTCTTGGAAAGTTTCCAAACCTCCAATACCTGCTCCCCAAATTACACCAACTCTATATTTGTTGATTTTTTCAAGTTCTAAACCAGAATCTTTGATGGCTTCATCACTTGCGACAATAGCATATTGTGCAAACTTGTCCATTCTTCTAGCTTCTTTCTTGTCTATATAATCCTCTACGTTGAAGTTTTTTACCTCACAAGCGAATTTAGTTTTGTGTTTTTCAGTGTCATAATATGTGATAGGAGCGGCACCACTTTTTCCGCTTATTAATGCGTTCCAATATTCCTGAAGGTTATTTCCTATTGGCGTTAAGGCTCCTAATCCTGTTACTACTACTCGCTTTAATTGCATGTTTAGCTGTTTTTGTTTGATATAAAAAAACCCACAGTACTTTTAATTAACTAAAAGAAACAATGGGTATTACATAAATATTTTTATGATTGTAATACAATCAATGTTTTTACAAATCTATGAAAAGATTTTGATAAAGACGTAAAAAATAACAACATCTGTAAGGGGTTAAGGCTTACAGATGT
>CBFHBH010000208.1:0-4695 GCA_965653735.1 uncultured Flavobacterium sp.
TGCCCTTTTAACAACCGTACCAGCCAATTGAACTGGTTCCAAATTGGCAACTGGAGTGATTGCTCCAGTTCTCCCTACTTGATATGATATTGAATTTAATATTGTTGAAACCTGTTCTGCTTTAAACTTATAAGCGATTGCCCAACGAGGTGATTTTGCGGTATATCCTAATTCTTCCTGATGATATAAATCGTTTACTTTAACAACAACACCATCTGTTTCATAAGGCAAATCATGTCGGTGTTTATCCCAATATTCAATAAACTCAAAAACTTCGTTCATTGAATTTGCTAATTTTGACTGAGTCGGAACTTTAAAACCCCATTGTCTTGCTTTTTCAAGACCTTCAAAATGAGAAGAAAAAGGCAAATTTGTCCCAACAAGTGAATACAATAAACAATCTAAAGGTCTTTTCGCAACCTCTGCACTATCTTGAAGCTTCAAACTTCCCGAAGCTGTATTTCTAGGATTTGCATATGGAGTTTCTCCAATTTCAATCAATTCCTGATTCATTTTTTCAAAACCTGCTAATGGAAGAATGATTTCACCTCGAATATCGAATTTATCAGGAAAGTCCCCTTTTAATTGAATTGGAACAGCCTTAATCGTTTTTATGTTGTTTGTTACATCATCACCCTGAAAACCATCACCACGTGTTACCGCTCTTTTTAGTTTTCCATTTTCGTAAGTAATATTTATAGAAGCACCATCATATTTAAGTTCACAAACATAACTCAAAGGAACGTTTCCTAATATTTTTTGGGCTCTCACTTCCCAATCTAATAAGTCTTCTTTAGAATATGAATTATCCAATGAATACATTCTGTTTTCATGGACAATAGTTTCAAAATTCTTGGTAACTGTACCACCAACTCTTACAGTTGGTGAATTCTCATCGAAGTATTCTGGATGTTTACTTTCTAAATCTTGAAGCTGTTTTAGCTTAGTATCAAATTCAAAATCTGAAATTGTAGGATTATCTAAAACGTAATAATTATAGTTATGCTGATTAAGCTCATCTCTAAGGGCTTTAATTTGCTGCAAAACATCCATAAAAAAATTGGCTAGTTAGTTTAAGCAACTAATTTAACCAATTTCTGATAATATATATATTAAAGGGAAAAAACTATTTCTCTAAAATAGAATTCATTTGATCGAAGAGTTCCCCTTTACTAAAAATGGCTCCTTGTTTTACCAATTCGAATATTTCTTCGTTTCTTTCTCCAGCAAAAACCTTTTGTCCGCGTTGCACTTCAACTGTATCTGTAAACAAATTATCACTCAACCATTCCAAGCCATTTTTAGTCAAAAAATCAACCTCAGCAATCTCAGTTTTAATAACAATTGTTTGCAAATGAACCTCTGTACAATGAAAAAGGAATATGAAATTTTTTGAGTAGTGCTCAAGGTATTTAGCATTAGTTAAAACCCCTTCCCAGATTAAATCTGAAAAAACATCTATTTCCTGTTCAGCAACTTCTGGTTTGTGTTCTTTAATTAAATCCCACTCGCTTTTATCAATTTGCTGAGCAGCTAAAAAATTAATAAACTCAGAATGTAGTTCTTCTAATTGTTCTTTTGATAATCTAATGTACTTCATTATGTATCTTTAATTGTAGTATTTTTAAAATTAGTATCGTAATCTTCTCGCAAAGTCTTAAATAATCTGTCCCAAATTAATGTATACAAACCATAATTTCCATGAAAAGATCTGTGATGCTCATTATGAGCGCTTCCAGTATTAATCCATTTTCCAAGGATTGTTTTATTAAAGTTTTTAGGGTATAATTCGTATCCTAAATGCCCATAAACATTATAAATTATCTGAAACAACATAAATAAAAAGAAAGCATTACGGTACACTGGAACAGTAAATGCGATTAAAGGAACAATTCCAGCTTCGATAATTGCTTCAAGAGGATGAAAAGCATAAGCAGTCCAAGGAGATGGATTCGTTGATTTATGATGAATCAAATGCACTTTTCTGTACAATAAAGGACTATGCATTAAACGATGCATCCAATAAAAGTAGGCATCATGTAAAAAATACATCCAAAGAAAACTAAATGCGAAGTAATACCAATTGTCGATGGGTGCATAAATAACATTATTATATGCCTTAAAAGTATTCATACACAAATAAGCAATAGAAGAAAAAATAAACATCGAAACAAGTGAATATTTTACATCTCGATAATAATGCACACTTTTAGGAAATTTATTTTGAAGTCTAAATTTTTGCCATTTGTTTTTAAATAAAATATAAAACAACAAAAAAGTAAATCCTGCTAAAACAAAATATCGTGAAGAAATTATAGAGACTACTTTAAGCCAAGCACCAACATTGAAGCTTTCCATATATAAATACTTTATTATTACAAAAGTAAAAAAATATAGAATAAAAAAAGTCCCGCCATTGCGAGACTTTTCAATTTATTTCAAACAGAAATTAAGCTTGTTCAGCAACAATTTCGTAAGCTAAATCAACGATTACATCACGGTGTAAACGAACTGATGCATTGTACTTACCAATTCTTTTAACGATACCTGAAGTGATGAATTTTTTATCGATTGAGTGACCGTTTTTCTCTAAAATTTCAGCTAAATCAGCGTTAGTTACAGAACCAAAAAGTTTCTCACCACCTGCTTTTGCAGTAATTTTGATATCTAAAGCTTTTAATGCTTCAGCTAATGTTTTAGCATCTGCAACTATTTTAGCTTCTTTATGCGCTTTTTGTTTTAAGTTCTCAGCTAATACTTTTTTTGCTGATGGAGTAGCTAATACAGCTAATCCTTGAGGAATTAAAAAGTTACGTCCGTATCCTGGCTTAACCGTTACTACGTCATCTTTAAATCCTACGTTTTGAACATCTTGTTTTAATATAATTTCCATGTTGTTGTCCTTATATTTTAGAAGTTAGTCCCGATTTTATCGGGACAACAACTATATATTTAAATTAATTATTTTAATAAATCAGCTACGTATGGCATTAAAGCTAAGTGACGTGCTCTTTTTACCGCTACAGATACTTTTCTTTGGTATTTTAAAGAAGTTCCTGTTAAACGACGAGGAAGGATTTTACCTTGCTCATTTACGAATTTTAACAAGAAGTCTGCATCTTTATAATCGATGTATTTGATTCCTGATTTTTTGAAACGACAGTATTTTTTTTGTTTGTTCGTATCAATGTTTAAAGGCGTTAAATATCTGATATCTCCGTCTTTTTTTCCTTTTGCAGATTGCTCGATTGTTGACATGATAATTAAGCTTTTTTAGATTTTAATTTTTCTCTTCTTCTTTCAGCCCAAGAAATAGCGTGTTTGTCTAAACTTACAGTTAAGAAACGCATAACTCTTTCGTCACGACGAAATTCAGTTTCAAAACCGATTAATACATCACCTTCTACTTGGAATTCAAATAAATGGTAAAAACCACTTTTCTTGTTTTGAATTTCGTAAGCCATTTTTTTCAAGCCCCAATCCTCTTTGGATACCATCTTAGCACCTTTTGAAGTTAAATAATCTTCAAATTTGCTTACTGTTTCCTTTACCTGAGTTTCAGATAAAACGGGATTCAAGATGAAAACAGTTTCATAATGATTCATAATAATAAATTTTATTTGTTAAAAATGTGGGTGCAAAAGTAGTCTTTTTATTTCAATACACAAAACAAAACGCAAATAAATCGATAAAAATCATTTTTTCATTCAAAATAATTTGGTGTTTAAATAAATTATTCTATTTTTAGCATACAAATCTATTAAAATGACGCTTATGAAATTGAACTGTATTGTTGTTGATGACAGCTCTATTCAGAGAATTTTGGTAACAAAATTAGTAGATGCTCACCCTAATTTATCCTTGGTAGGCGAATTTTCCAACGCTGTCGAAACCAAAAACTGCTTGGCTACAAAACAAGTTGATTTGTTATTCCTAGACATTGAAATGCCAGTAATTAACGGATTTAACTTATTAGATGGTCTAAAAGAAAAACCACAAATCATATTTATCACTGCAAAAGCAGAATATGCCGTAAAAGCGTTTGATTATGATGCGACAGACTACCTACAAAAACCTATCACGAAAGAACGTTTTAATGCTGCCATAAAAAGAGCAATGGACATGTATCAGCTTCGTCGTGAGAGTATTGAAGAAGAAGGAGAGCATATCTTTATTAAAAGTAATCTGAAAAAACTTAAAATCTACACTTCAAAAATTAAATGGATTGAAGCATATGGTGACTACGTAAAAATAGTTACTGAAGATGATAGTCATCTGGTGTTATCTACCATGAAATCTTTTGAAAAAGATTTATCTAAAGAAAAATTCATTCGAGTACACAAGTCTTTCATTATCAATATTGATAAGATAGAGAAGTTTAACAGTAAATTTGCAGAGATTGGAGTAACAAAAATACCTTTAAGTCGTAATAAAAAAGAAGATTTAGTAAAAGCACTAGACTCTTAATAATAATCGACATTTATAACAACTTTAATACTTCGGTATTGAGAAATCGCATCAAAACTATTCATTATTTTCTGGATAGTTTTTTTTGTGTTTGCTAAATGATATTCTTGTGGAATCTTAATAAGTATGGTTCGAATATATTCATTGCGAATTTTACTTACTGGTGGCTCTTCAGGACCAAGAACAGGAATATCAAACTGTTGCTTTAACACTTGATACAACCACATA
>CBFHBH010000209.1:0-4693 GCA_965653735.1 uncultured Flavobacterium sp.
ACGCAACCAGGGCGGGGGTAATAACCAATTCAATTTGCAAAGTATAGAAGTTGTAAAAGGACCAGTATCTTCACTTTATGGACCAGAAGCAGTAGGTGGCGCAGTTAATCTAATTTCTTTAGAACCTTCACTTCAACCACAACTAAAAGTTGGAATTCAGGCAGATCAATGGGGTTATAGAAGATTTCAGGCAGCAGGTGGAACCACTATTGGTAAAGTTGGTTTCCATATTGCTGGATTATCAAGTTCTCAACGTGATTCTTGGATGGCTTTTTCTGACTATAATAAGGATAATTTTAATGCAAGAATTGATTACAACATTTCCAATAAAATAAAGCTTTATGGAACATTTTTTTATGGTGAATATAATTCAGATATGAGTGGTTCTGTAAATGAAGTCGATTTTTATAATCGAACGTATAAAAGCACTACTGATTTTACCTACCGTAAATCGAATGCTTTGCGAAGCAAGATTTCTTTTGATGGAAAATGGAATGATAAATCAAACACATCTTTTACAGTTTTTACCAGAAATAATAAATTAGGACAAAATCCTTCGTACGGTATTCGTTGGACACAGGGGCAAACTACTGCCAAAGGAGAAATCAATTCTAATAATTTTAAGAGTTATGGTTTATTAGCTCAACACAATCAACACTTTACTTTTTTAAGTACTGCTTTAGTTGTTGGAGGACTATTTGATTATTCTCCTGTTAATTATAATGCGTATCAAATAGATTTAAAAGCTAATTTAAATTCAGGAGGTCAAACGGTGAATAATTACCAAATTTTAGCTGTTCGTCCAGATATTAAACTTTCAGATTATGAGGCAGATATTTACAACAAAGCGGCCTTTACTCAATTAAGTTTTAAGCCTTTGCAAAACGTAATTATAACTCTTGGAGGTCGGTATGATAATATGAGTTTAGATTATATAAATAATATAGATAAATCAAAAGGTGATAAAGTTTATGACCAATTTACTTTTAAAGCTGGAGCCAATTATAATCCATTCACTTTTGCTGGGTTTTATGGAAACTATTCACAAGGGTTTGCACCACCTGCACTTACATCTATTTTTAGAGCAAAACCAGGAACAGGAGGAACAAATCCCAAGCCTGCTGAATTCTACTATAATTTAGAATCTGCAAAATTTAATAATTACGAAGTAGGTGGTTGGTTAAGTCTACTTGATAAAAAACTACAGTTAGATTACTCTATGTATTACATGGAAGGCAAAAACGAATTGTTGAATATTCGTCAACCAGACAATTCTACAGATTACCAATCGGCTGGAAAAACATTGCATAAAGGAATTGAGTTTTCACTTAATTATGCAGTGTGTTCTCAATTAAAATTTAGAATAGGAGGAACGACTGCGCAACATATTTTTGTTGATTTTAAAGTGTCTGATAAACCATCAGATCCAGTTAAAAATTTGAATGGTTTTGAGATGTCTTCTGCTCCAAAATGGTCTGGAAATTCTGAAGTAAGTTATTATCCTAAATGGTTGCCAAATTTTAGAGCTTCTTTAGAATGGCAAATGGTTTCAAGTTGGTATCAAGATCAAATAAATACAGTAAAATATCAAGGGTACAACGTCTTTAATTCACGAATTGGTTATCAGTGGAAAGGATTTGAACTTTTTATAAATACTATGAATATTACCGATAAATTGTATGCTTATAATGTTACTAAAGGTAATACAGCTTCATCACCAGCAACATATACAGCTGCAGCTCCTCGTACTTTTGTTTTTGGTTTACAATATTCTCTTTCTCTTAATAAAAAGTAATCATGGAAAATTCTGCTAAAAAGAAACCGTTTGGTAAGAGATTAAAGAAAAAATTAAAGCAGAGTATTTATCGTTGGCATAAAACTTTGGCTTTAATTACTATAGTTCCGATGATATTTTGGTGTTTGTCAGGAATAATGCATCCTTTTATGGCTCACTTCTTTAAACCTCAAATTGTAAATGAAGTTTTGGAAAGTCCAATAATAAATGCTCAAAAAATCAAGGTTAGTTTAAACGAAGTACTTCATCAAAACAAATTAGAAGAAATTAAGAATTTTAGGTTTGTTTCTTTTAATGATAATCAGTTTTATCAAATCAAAACAAAAAAGGATAGTATTTTGTATTTTAATACGTTTGATGGTAAAAAACTTAATAATGGAGATTATTTGTATGCAAATTGGTTATCGCGATATTTTTTAGACAATCAGGAAAATTCAATTTCTAATCATGTATTGATAACCGAATTCAATTCGCAATATAAATATGTAAATCGATATTTACCAGTTCATAAAGTTACGTTTGATACGAATGATGCCATGGAAATTTATGTAGAAACGACTACTGATAAATTAGCAACATTCAATCCAAAATCTAGACAGTTTTTTATATGGTTCTTCGATACTTTCCACAATTGGTCTTTTATTGATGCAATTAGCAATAACGCATTCCGAATTGGTTTGATGATATTTTTGCTTACAATAATTAGTCTTTCAGCAGTTACAGGACTTATTATCTATGGTCTGTTCTGGAAACAATTTAAAAAATCAAAAGTTACTGATAGTCAATCAAAATGGAGAAAATATCACAGGCAAACTGGATTGATTTTGGCTTTTTTTACAGTGAATTTTGCTTTTAGTGGCGGATATCATGCAACTAAAAAGTTGAATTCAATAGCTTTTGAAAAAATGGTTTATGAGCCAGTTTTTAAATCCTCAGATTTGAACCAAGAATTGATTGATGAGCTTGCAAGTAAGAAAGATTTTAAAAATATAAGTCTGATTCAATTTAAAGATTCAATTTATTATAGATGTCAATCTGAGCATGAGGAAAAAAACGGAGTTTTTTATGTAAACTCCAAGACAAGAAAAATAGATCCTACTATCGATTTTAAATACGCTCAATTTTTAGCAGAATATTTTAAAGAGAAAGTTGCCAAAAAAGGAAAGAGTTGTTGCGAAATGGATTCAGGAGAAGAATCAAAATCTTGCAAAAAAGAGCCAGTTATAGCAACTACATTGGTAACCGATTTTAAAAACAGGGATTATGGATTTGTCAATAAACGTCTTCCAGTTGTTAAAGTTGCTTTTGAATCAGAAGATAATAAAGTATTGTTTATTGAAACGACAACCTCACGTCTTGCGGCTTTTGTAACTGATGCTGATAGGAGAGAAGGTTACTCGTTTGCAATTTTGCACAAGTTTTTATTCATGGACTGGGCAGGTAAAGATATTCGCGATCTTACTATGGTTTTAGCTGCTTTGAGTATTTTATTTGTTGGAATTTTCGGTCTGATTCTGCTTTTAAGACGTAGATAATTTTACTGTAATTGAAATTATTAAAAAAGCCTCTCAAAGAGGCTTTTTTATTTTTTAAAGGTAATTAATCTATTTTTTATATCTACCGATGAAAATTCATATTTCTTTGCAATCCAATGCATGGTTTCTTTTTGGTATAAAAAAACATGAGTATGATCTTTTATATAGTACCATGAAGCAAAATCAATTTCAGGAGAATATAGATGAGTCATAATATATAATTTACCACTTTCTTTTAGTAGATTTTTTAATAATGCGAATTCTTTATCTGGATGATGAAAATGTTCGACTACTTCACAAGAAGCAATGTAATCGTATTTTTTTTCAAGTAATTCTTTGTGATTATGAAAGAATGGATCGTATTGTTTAATGTTGTAATTATTGTCACCTAATACCTTTGAAATCGCAGAGCCCGTTCCAGCACCGAAATCAAGTCCGTCATGAGATGTTTTAAAATCATTTAGAATGGAATTTGTAATAGGGGAAACAAAATTTTGATAACCTTTATCTTCTACATCATTGTTATGAAATTCGTAATGTTTCTTTTCATCTTCAGAATTCATATAGTTTTCTTTGGATAAAAAAATGCCACAACATTTTGGGCATTTATAATATATACGAGTCTTTACTTCTTCAAAAAAAGAGCTCTCGGTTTGGCAGAGTGGGCAAGTGTTGTTCAATTTTTAAATATTGAAAAATTAAAGGCCTAATTCTTTCTTGATGTTCTCATTAAAAATTAAAGAGAAGATTTTACCACTTTTATCATCATTCAAAAATCGCCATTCATTATTTGTGGTGTTGTCTGCAACAGCAACCATTGTTGAAATTAATTTAATATTTATTGAATTTGTTTTTTTATCAAAAGTGATGTCATCAGTTTTCATTGATTCTTTAAACAGACTTATATACATTTCAGGAGTTTCAATTTTTTCTGTAAAAGTCATTGTCATGGCATTATTGTGTTTAATTACACAAAAAGTTTTGTTTTCTATTTTTTTGATTTCACCATATTGAAAATTAGGGTCAACAGTTATCATTTTAATTTTGAAGTCAGGATTTCCGCCAAAGCTATTTTTTAGAACTTCTAGCATTGTTTCTCTTGGAGCTATAGAAAAAAGTTTTGGATAAGATAGATCTAAAATACAATTGAAGTCTTGTTTAGCAGTGCAATCATACACTTTATTTGCATTTATTTTTAATGCATCAATGTTCTGAGCATGATTATAAAAACTAATCAACAAAACCAAGAGAGTTACGATTTTTTTCATTTTTAAGTTTTTTCAAATATAAAAAATCCCCAACTGTAAATTGTAGTTAGGGACTTTATTTAAAAGAGTTTTATAATATTATTCTTGAACGATAA
>CBFHBH010000210.1:0-4689 GCA_965653735.1 uncultured Flavobacterium sp.
AAATCGAATTTGTTGGTGCACGCAAAGAAAGTTATGCTTCGCATTCTCGTAAACCGGAAGTAGAACCAGGGACATTAGAAGATGATCAGAAACGAAGAGACTTTACCATCAATGCACTTGCCATCAGTTTAAATAAAGATGATTTTGGTGCATTGGTCGATCCGTTCAATGGAGTTGAAGATCTCAAGCTGAAGATCATCCGTACACCTTTAGAACCGGGCACTACATTCAGTGATGATCCATTGCGTATGATGCGTGCTATTCGTTTTGCAACACAACTTAATTTTGAAATCGAAAGTGAATCTCTAGAAGCAATTACTCGAAATAAAGAGCGTATCAAGATTATATCTGGAGAAAGAATTGTTGATGAGCTTAATAAAATATTACTTTCTTCAAAACCATCCATTGGTTTTCTTTTATTACATCAAACTGGTTTATTAGATATAATTTTACCCGAATTAACTGCTTTGAACAATGTTGAAGAGGTAGAAGGTCATACCCATAAAAACAACTTTTATCATACTTTAGAAGTTGTCGATAATATTTGTCCTAATACTGATGATTTGTGGTTACGTTGGTCGGCATTATTGCATGATATTGGCAAGGCTCCAACAAAAAAATTCCACAAAAAACAAGGTTGGACGTTTCATGGTCATGAGTTTTTGGGTGGTAAAATGGTCAAAAAAATATTTGAACGGTTGCACATGCCATTAAACCAAAAAATGAAATTTGTGCAAAAGATGGTTATGATGAGTTCTAGACCAATAGTTTTATCACAAGATATAGTTACTGACAGCGCTGTACGTAGATTAGTTTTTGATGCTGGAGAAGATGTAGAGAATTTGATGACTTTGTGCGAGGCTGATATTACTACTAAAAATCCTAAGAAATTACAAAAATATCATAACAACTTTAAAATTGTTAGAGAAAAAATTGTTGAAGTAGAAGAACGAGATCGTGTTCGTGAGTTTCAACCTCCTATTTCGGGAGAGGAAATAATGGAAATTTTTGCTTTAAAACCATCACGTGAAATTGGTGTTTTAAAAGAAGCGGTTAAGGAAGCTATTTTAGAAGGAGAAATTCCAAACGAATACCAAGCGGCTTATGATTTTGTAATGAAAAAGGCAGAAAAGATGGGATTGAAGCCAATCAAATAATTTTAAAACCTAACATTTATCATTTATTTAATAGCCAAAACTTTGTAACTCTGCAACTTTAAACTTAAAAGAAATGAACTTCAATAGAATTGCCAAAACAGCCTTAGTTTTAGTTTATTTAGTAATTATTGCTGGAGCGCTTGTTCGCATGACAGGTTCAGGAATGGGATGTCCTGACTGGCCTAAATGTTTTGGGTATTATATTCCTCCAACAGACATCAAGGAACTAACCTGGGCTGAAAACCGAGTTTTCAAGAAAGGTATGGTTATTATTAAAGATGAAAAATTATTGGTAGCCAAAGCCGATTGCTTAACTGGAAAAACATTTGAAGCTTCACAATGGGAACCGTATACAAAACATGATTATGCCATTTTTAACCCTACACACACTTGGGTCGAATATATTAATAGATTAGTAGGTGCTCTAGCAGGATTAGCCTGCTTTATGATGGCAATTGCTTCTTTTTGGTTATGGAAAAAAAGTAAAAAAATTACTTTATTGTCATGGTTAGTGGTATTCTTAATGGGATTCCAGGGTTGGCTTGGTGCAACTGTAGTTTATAGCGTATTAAATCCATTAAAAATAACCATTCACATGGTAATGGCTTTGATTATTGTAGCAGTCATACTCTATATAATTCATTTGGCTAATCCTAGAACAAGCAATACAGTCTTTAATTCAATGTTTAGAAATGTATTGTGGTTGGCGTTATTTATGACATTGGTTCAGGTTGTTTTAGGAACTCAAGTAAGACAATTTGTAGATGAACAAGTTAAATCAGGAATTGAAAATCAATCTCTTTGGCTAAGTAATCCTGAAATAAGTTTTTATTTCCATAGAAGTTTTTCTATAGTAGTTTTGTTAGCGAATGCCTTTTTATACTTGAGAAATAAAAAATTAAATTTAGGTTTCAGCAAAATCAATTGGGTATTAATAATTCTTTTAATTGAAACACTTTCAGGAATGATAATGTATTATGCTCATTTCCCTTTTGGAAGTCAAACAATTCACCTTGTGTTAGCTTCAATACTTTTCGGGATTCAATTTTATATGATTTTGGAAACTAAGAAAACTAACCAATCCATTCTTTAAAATCACCAACTCTTTCACGTGCTACAATAACCTCATCGTCTTTATAGGTTGGTAAAATAAGCTTTAGGCGAGAGTTACTGTGCATTTGTATTTCTTTGATTGCTTTCATTGGCACAATAAATTTACGAGAAACACGATAGAAATCTTCAGGATTGAGTTCTGTTTCCAATTGTTCTAAAGTTCCATCAAGCAAATAATCTCGATTATCTAGAGTGTGTAGATATGTTCCTTTATCTTGACTAAAAAAGCACTCTACCTCCTGAATATCTATCAATTTTAATTGTTGGCCAATTTTGACCGTAAATCGCTTTTTGAATTCCTTTTCAGCAGGATTTACAAGCATACGTTTTATCATCTCAAAATCTAATGATAAGTTTTGTGGCTGGTTACGTTGTTTAAATTTGTTGATTGCAACTTCTAAATCATCTTCATCAATCGGTTTTAACAAATAATCAATACTATTTAATTTAAAAGCACGCAAAGCGTACTCATCATAGGCCGTGGTAAAAATTACTGCACTTTTTATATCTATAGTTTCAAAAATTTCAAACGACAAACCATCGGAAAGCTGAATATCCAGAAAAATCAAATCGGGATGGGTATTATTTTGAAACCAATGTACCGCTTCTTCAACCGAGTGTAGCATTTCATTAACTTGCAATCCTAATTTTTCAACCTTTCTTTGTAATAAACGTGCCGCTGGCTTTTCGTCTTCTATGATGATAATGTTCATTTCTTTTAATTTTTGTTCCTTTCGAGAGCGTCAAGCAATTTTAAATTTATTTCATTGGTAGCTGAGATTCTCGAAGCTATTTCCATTTGTTTTGATTACTTCTCTCCTTCTCCATCAACTCCTGAATTTTTCTTTCTTCCCAGTTAGTTCCTAAAATCATGTTAGGTAAAAATACTGATAAACCATGGGCTAATAATCCCAATCCCCAGAAAAAAGCTGTAAAAAAGTTATGCATTTGAAAGTAAGATTCTCCAGGATCCAACTCTTGAATGTTTAAAATTACGATCATTAAATTTATAACCACATATACTATAGCATGGGTATAAAAACCTTTTACTTTTTTTACTCTTTTATAGGCTTCAAAATATTTAGCTTCTTCCTCATTTGCAGGAACAAAGTGTTTCATATTTCTGCGTTCCATTCGGCGCGCTTCACGACGGTCAATTCTATCTTGAATACTCATGTTTATTCGAATTTGTTTTGATTTTTCTTTTCATCTTCCATATACTCACGTATTTTCTTTTCTTCCCAATTTTTACTCATAAAAGTAAAATCAAAAGCTTTTAATCCGTGAAACAACAAACCTATTCCCCAACCTAACATTGGCCAATAAAACCACAAATGGTCAGGTGAATATTTCAAATTGATAAATCCCAAAAATGAAATTACACAGATATAAGTGAATAGATGTGAATAGAAATCTTTTATTTCCTTTACACGCTCTTTAGCGCGTTCGTATCTTTTATATTCTTCATTAAAATTTTCCATTATTCCCAACGATTTTTTGAATGATTGTCTTTTTCTAAAATTTCATTAATTTTTCTTTGTTCCCAATCTGCACTAAACAATTTTTCTGCAAACAATATTTGCAAGGTTTGAATCACTATAAAGAAAGTCCAGCACCACATTACAAATTCATTTAAGTATCGTAATGGAAAAAAGTTTAAAGGTGCTCCAAAATAAGTTTTAGAAATATAAACTATCATTCCCACTACATAAATAAACAAATAACCATAATACTTTTTAATCTTTTGAACTCTAACTCGAGCCAATTCAAGTTTTCTTTCTTGTGGTGTTTGATAAAATTCCATTAGTCCCATTTATTATTTTGTTGATCTTCTTTCTTTAATATCTCCTGTATTTTACGTTCTTCCCAATTTTTCCCGTATCCAAAAACCTCTATAGCATGAAATGTTAATCCCATTCCCCAACCTAAAAGAGGAAACCAAAACCATTGAAAACCTACACTCGTATTTAGGTTTATAGCTATTAAAATTGGTATTACACAACAGTAAGAAATTAAATTTCCATAAAAACCTTTCAACTGTTCAACTCTTTCTTTGGCTTTTGCGTAAGCCATGTTTTCATTATATATATTTTGACTTTCCATATATGCAACTTGTTTTGTTAAAATTGGAATCATTACTCTAAAGAATGATTCATTTTGTTCTATCATTACTTTTCTTTCAGAGATTAATCCATAGCGATTCACAATATTTTGAAGACCTACTCCTTTTCTATCCTGAAGCACTTCTTTCTTTTGCAAATTATTTTGAACTATCAAATAATTATTTTCAACATAAATCTTAATGTGTAAGGGCTTCATTTCGCTAACCACGTTATGCTTGATTGTATTCTCTAAAAGTAATTGAAGTGAAAGTGGTACCACTTTAGCTTCATTATTATTGAAATCTGATGGTAATTCG
>CBFHBH010000211.1:0-4689 GCA_965653735.1 uncultured Flavobacterium sp.
AAATTCTACCAGTATTAACATTGTTATAATTTGAATATTGTTCAGGATTTTCTTTATATAAAGCTAAATCTTTTCCAGATAGGTATAGACCTACACCCCCTAAAATAATACTAATAATTCCGTAACAACAGCAAGTTACAATTGATAAAATTCCTAAAACTAAAACGGTAGTTCCATTGGGTAATTTTTGTTTTTCCATAGTTTGGTTTGTTTAAAAATTGGTTTGTTTATAAAAATATGAAATAACCATTATCACAGCGTTAAGTATTGCAAGTGAAATAATTATTTTATGATAATTTCTTGATTTGTCAATTAAATTTATTCCTAAGATTAAAAAAAATAAGATGGTAGTGTAGATTGCAGGAAACATATAAAATGCTTCTATAAACTCTCCTTTAAATAACAAGAACAATGATCTTTGTGTGCCGCAACCCAAACATTCAACACCAAATAAAGATTTATTCATGCAAGGAATCATGTAGTCTTCGGCTGTCATCATTTTTAATTTTAATCAATTTTACAAAATATTATGTTGATTTAAAAATATAAAATGTTGAAAGTTATTATTTTTGGAAAAAGAAATTGTATGAAAAAGGTCATCATATTGATTTTAATGGTAGTAGTGGTAGGTGTATTATTTTGGCAACAAAATTCTGAACAACCAAATTTATGGGTCCAGGTTATGGGATTTGTATTACTTTTTTATGGTATGATGCGTTTAAGTAGAAAAGTGCCAAGTAAAAATCAAGAACAAGACGAAAAATAATGTTTGCAAAAGGAGATAAAGTTTCGGTATTAGATGATAATATTAACGGGGTTGTAACAAAAGTTATTTCCAATCAAGTAACTATTGATACTGATGAAGGTTTTGAATTAACATTTAATGAAAAAGAATTGATTCTGATAGAATCCTCTGGTGATTTGATGAATAATTTTGCGAATACGAATTTCTCTTCAGTAAAAAAAGAAAAGGAAATTCCTGCTCCAAGAAGTTTTGTAAAAGAAAAGAAATCCAAGAAGGACGAATTTGTACTAGAAATTGACCTTCATATTGAAAAGTTAGTTCCAAATAAAAAAGGAATGAATAATTATGATATTCTAACGCTTCAAATGGACACAGCTAAGAGACAATTGGAATTTGCTATTAGAAACAGAATTCCTAAAATTGTTTTCATACACGGAGTAGGAGAAGGTGTTCTCAAAGCCGAACTCGATTTTATGTTAGGGAGATATGAAAATTTAAGCTTCCAAGATGCTAATTACCAAAAATATGGTTTAGGAGCAACAGAAGTTTATTTTATCCAAAAGAAAAACCTATAGAGTTGTGTAATACACTCCAAATTCATAATCTCCATCAGGATTTGGACTATAATATTGAAAACCTTTTCTGAAAGTTGTTTTATACAAATAAATGGTATGTTTAAATTCATTTGGTACTGAAGTTGTTTCGGTAACAACTTTGATAATACCACTTACGTTATCACACCACTATCAGCAATCCATTCTTCTGTTAGAGTAGGTGTTGAAGGGGTAATAGCACTACAAAAAAAGTTTCCATTCAATCCACCATTATAAACTCTGTAAATTACTTTATTAGTAGTTGTATTTATTAAAGCTGTTCTTGGATTTCCGGGTGTTGTTACAGAATTTTGAAATAAAGTAGCTTTATCTAAATCGAATAAAAGGACATTGTTGTTATTGTACTTAAATATTAAGTTATTAGTAGTACAGTTTAAGACTTCAGCCGGAGAAGTATAATCAAAATCTAAATCAATTACATCAGTTCTGTAGCTTCCATAAAAGTAAGAATCATAAACAACCTGTTTGTCAGAAGCCTGAAATGTTACATTTTTGAATGTAATGTTGTGATTGTATGCAACAATGGTTGTCCCGTTAAGAATTTCGGTGCTTACAATTTCTATTGTTCCGCCAATAGCATTCCATTCATCAGTAATTTGTAAAGTAGGTGTATCACATACATTTGATACGGATGTTGTACTTGTAAATTTTCTATATTTAATCGAGTTTCCTGAACCAATTGTATAAGTTTCAGTTGCGTTAAAAATTAAAGCCTCTTTATCATTTATCTTGTATAAAACATTTGAATTTGAGCATTTTTGAACTGTCGCACTTTCAAAATTAAATGTATCCTCAATGATGTCTCCATCATCGCATGAAGTTATAATTATCAAACTAAATAAAAGTGTCCAGAAATATTTCATGATCCAAAATTTTAAACAAAAATACTATTTGTTGTCAATAATCTTAAGTATTTTAAAAATAACTTTTATTCTATGATATAATCTTTTACTATAACGTTTTCGTTAATAACTTATTTTGATTTATTGTTTTTTGAAATTTTAAAAAAGTATTTTTAGCAAAACAAAAAACAAATTTATCAACCAAAACTAAATTTATGAGTTTAGAATCAACCAAAACCAATTACCCTGCTCTATACACTCTAGTAACGGTATTCTTTTTCTGGGGTTTTATTGCAGCTGGAAATAGTATTTTTATTCCGTTTTGTAAGAACTTCTTTTCATTAGATCAATTTCAATCACAGTTAATTGATTTCGCTTTTTATACTGCCTATTATGTAGGAGCGCTTTTGCTTTTTGCTATGGGTAATTCAAGAGGGAAAGATGTAGTAGGAACATGGGGACATAAAAGGAGTATTGTTTATGGATTATTGTTTTCGGCATTAGGAGCTGGAGCAATGATCGTTGCAGTAGAAGCTAGTGTTTATGCAGGCATGCTTGTTGGTTTATTCATAGTAGCATTAGGTTTTTCATTACAACAAACTGCAGCCAATCCTTTTGCAATTTTATTAGGAGATCCAAAAACTGGTACTAGCCGTGTAAATTTAGGAGGAGGAATCAATTCTTTTGGAACTACTATTGGTCCTATAATTGTAGCTTTAGCTTTATTTGGAACCACAGCTTCTGTATCCGATGAACAAATTAAGCATCTAGAACTAGGGAAAGTAATATTTTTATATGTTTGTGTAGGGTTGTTATTTATAGGTTCGGCTGCAATGTTCTATTTTTCTAAAAAAGTTCCATCTGGAATTTCCGATGAGCCAATGGAAAAAGCAAACAAAGCTTTAACAACTTTAGTGATAATGACAATACTATTTTTAAAACTTATCAATTAGACACAACAGCATATACACCAGACCAATTATTAGATTTAAATAAATATAGAATGAACTGGCTTTTTGGAGCATTGGCAGTTGTTCTTGGAGGAATTTTATTTTCATATTCTTCTGCAAAGAAAAAAGCAGAAGGTTGGGGAGCTATGCAATATCCACAGTTGGTTTTAGGGATGCTAGCAATTTTTGTTTATGTTGGTGTTGAAGTTGCAATTGGAAGTAATTTAGGAGAACTTTTAAAAAGACCCGAATTTGGCAGTCTTCAATCGTCTGATATTGCGCCATACATTTCTATGTATTGGGGAAGCTTAATGATTGGTCGTTGGGCTGGAGCTATTAGTGTTTTCAACTTAAAAGGATCACAAAAAAGTTTGGCTTTAATCATTGTTCCTTTAATTGCTTTTGGAGTTATTTTAGGTGTAAATATTTTGTCAGGGAAAGATATGAAACCATTATACTACTATGTAGTATGTGTATTGTTACAAGTTGTGGCAACATTCTTATCTAAAGACAAACCAGCTCGTACCTTAATGATTTTTGGATTATTTGGTTTATCAGCTATGTTGATAGGATTGTTTTCAACAGGAACGGTTGCCATTTATGCTTTCTTAGCTGGAGGTTTGGCATGTAGTATTATGTGGCCTGCAATTTTCAGTTTATCAATTATTGGTTTAGGTAAATATACTTCTCAAGGATCTGCATTTTTAATTATGATGATTTTAGGAGGTGGAATTATTCCTCCAATTCAAGGGAAAATTTCAGATATCATTGGTATCCATCAATCTTATATCGTAGCCGTTGTATGTTTTGCATACCTAACTCTATTTGCTGTATTGGTTAAAGGAATTCTGAAAAAACAAAATATTGATGTAGATAGTATTGAAGCAGAGGGAGCACATTAATAAACTCTTAAAGAAATATTAATATGATAATTGGGGTAAAAGGAATTGAGTACTTTTATCCCGATTTAATTTTTAGGGATGAAATATTTATACTTTCTACTGTTTTCTGTTGGACTATTAGCTCAATCCCAAAAAGAAATTTATCAAGCTAGTATAAAAGCATATTCAGATAAAGATTATACTACTTTTTTAAAACTAACTAAGCAGTTAGATAGTTTAAGACCATCACATCCTACGTATTCATACAATTTAGCTTGTGCTTTTGCACTTAATAACAAGCCTGACGAAGCAATAACGCAATTAAAAAAATGTTTACTAGCTAATGCTGCTGTTCCGTTTGAAAACGAAGCTGATTTATTATCTATTCTAAACAGAAAGGATTATGGTGGGTTGGTGGGATTAAAGAAAAATCTGAATGAAACTGTTGCGAATTCTGAAAAATTTGTAGAGTTATCCGAAAAAGATTTGCACCCAGAGAGTTTGTTATATTTTAAAAAGTCAAATACTTGGCTTGCCAATAGCATTAGGAATAAAAAAATAGTTTCGTTTGATGCCAAATTTGGTAAATGTACCGATTGGTTCGTTGATCAAAATTTATACTCGGTTTTTGCTATGAAAGCTGATAAAGAAGAAAAG
>CBFHBH010000212.1:0-4681 GCA_965653735.1 uncultured Flavobacterium sp.
AGCACAATACAAACACCAACAAATAATAGTACACTAAGTACTACAGTCGGAATTAATCCAGCACATGGTCAACCTGGCCATAGATGTGATATTGCTGTAGGAGCTCCTTTAAACTCAAAAACAGGGGCGCAAACAACTCAAGTGAATCCTACAGGGCAACCTATACAAATACAAAATCAAGTAGTAACAACTCAACCTGTTAAAACTCCAAAAGGAATGAATCCGCCCCATGGACAACCAGGACACAGATGTGATATTGCTGTTGGAGCACCTTTAAATTCGAAACCCAACACCGCAAACACAACCACAAGTAAAGATAACGGATTAGGCATGACAGTTACACCTGCAAATGTTTCAAAAGATGGAGCGATTACACCACAAAACAACACTACCCCAGCTTTGCTTTCAACAGGAAACACTGCTACGACTGCTCCAGGCATGAATCCAGCACATGGTCAACCAGGACATAGATGTGACATTCCAGTAGGATCACCTTTATCACAAGAAAAGAAGACGGAAGAGAAAAAATCAGAATAAAACAAGAGAGAGCCAAATTGGCTCTCTTTTTTCATTATTAAACAACAAATCTTAGTTAATCATATCTTTGTCGTTAATTTCAATTTCCTGAATTTTTTTATAGTCTTCATTTAACTTCTCTTCAAGCTCCTTTTTGTCTTTTTCATTTTTAAGATATAGAAAGCGAACAAGTAAAAAACCTCCCAATAAAACAAGTGCTATGTAAAAATAATACGTTTTCATAATCATACAATTTGATAAATTAAAGTTAAAAACATATTACATAACGAAGGTTACCAAATAGTTAAATATAAAAAAAGCCAAAACTGGCGTTTTGACTTTACTTTTTTGCAGAGAGAAAGGGATTCGAACCCTCGATGCAGTTGCCCACATACAAACTTTCCAGGCTTGCTCCTTCAACCACTCGGACACCTCTCTATTTATTCCATTTCTCCTCTCAAAGAAGTCTCAAAAATTGTTTTGAAAACATTTGGAGATACTTTTTGCCCCAACAAATACATAAGCTTTGTAATAGCGGCTTCTGTAGTAATATCTTTTCCTGAAATAACACCAATTTGTTTTAGTTGTGAACTAGTTTCATAGTGACCCATATTTACACTACCTCCAGAACATTGTGTCACATTTACAATTTGAATTCCACTCTTAATGGCTTCAGAAAGTAAATTTATAAACCAATCTTCAGTTGGAGCATTACCCGAACCATAAGTTTCCAAAACAATACCTTTCAGATTTTCTGCAGAAAGAATAGCTTTCATAACACTCTCATTAATACCCGGAAAAATTTTTACCACAGCAACATGATCATCAAATTGTGTATGAACTTCAAGTTTTTTTACCGAAGGTTTAGCCAACAATTCTTCATTTACTTTTAGGAAAACACCAGATTCTGCAAGAGAAGGAAAGTTGGGAGAAGCAAATGCATTAAAATGTTCAGCACTTATTTTTGTACTTCTATTACCTCTGTACAATTTGTACTCGAAATATAAACAAACTTCTGCAATAACAGATTTTCCTTTTTCCTGTAGTGAAGCAACCTGAATTGCGGTAATAAGATTCTCTTTGGCATCTGTTCGTAAATCACCTATTGGCAATTGAGAACCCGTAAAAACAACAGGTTTAGATAAGTTTTCAAGCATAAAGCTTAAAGCTGATGCCGAATAAGACATAGTATCTGAACCATGAAGTACTACAAAACCATCATAACCGTCGTAATTATCCTTAATTATGTTAGCCAATTTTATCCATTCTTCAATATTCATATTTGAAGAATCAATTGGCGTTTCGAAAGAGATAGTCGAAATATTACAATCTAACAATTTTAATTCGGGAATGTTTTTTAACAATTTACTAAAGTTAAATGCTTTTAAAACTCCAGTTTCGAAATCTTTAACCATCCCAATGGTACCACCGGTATAAATTAGGAGAATATTAGGCTTTGATTGCATTATATTTCATTTTGTTAACTACTGGATTAGCATACATGGCTAAAAAACTTTCCTTCATTTGATCATTTTTACCATCAATTCTCATCTCCAAACGACGCAAAAAAAGTGATTTTTCCTGTTCAGTGTATCTGTCTGAAAATTTATTGGTTTCATGCAAAACATCATACGCAATGAAATTTGTAGGCCACAACCTATAGAACTTCAAAATAGATTCATCTATAACTTGTGTTAGTGCTTGAATTTGCTTTGCCGTATTACTATTTTCTTGCTTGATGAGATCAAGCTCTTCTTCTAGTATATCACCAACATGGATATGGATTCCTTTTTTTTGGCCAATGATTCCACTTATAATATTGTTGAAATCTTCATTAGAACCTTTCACATATGTTTCTTGATTAGCTTCGGCCATAAGCTGAGGCATTTTTAAAGCATCAGTTGGATCATATTCGTAAGAAATAGATATGGGAACAATTTTAATTTCTTTAAAATAATCTATCACATCTCTTTTCCCAGAAGCCATCGCTAACATTTTCAACACTCCAGTATGAGTTGCGTCATTACCATCTTTTGTTCTTCCTTCTCTTTGTGCTATCCACACTGATCTGTTTTCACGAAGCAGTAACTGCTCAATATATTCAGACATTAAATGTGAGCTTTGTAATAATTCTCTTGGAGGTAATCCTCTTTGAACAATGAAATTTCTATTTAATCTTGAAAGCGAACGCAAGAAATCTTTTTTAACCAAATTATCTCCAATAGCAGATGCTGTCATTACTAAGCCGTGATCGAACAAAGCAATATTGAGCAATGATGTGTCTAAAATAATATCTCTGTGATTGGAAATAAACAAATACGAAGTATTAGGCTCTAGTTTTTCAAAACCAGAAGTAGTCAATCCATCAGAGCTTTTTTGAATTACTTTTTGAATCGCTTCATAAATAAAATTACATTGAAAATCTCTTATGGAATGTGTTTTTCTTAATTGGTTTTGCCAAACTTCTTCTTCAACATCAGGAAAAGTAAAATTCATCATCGCTTTCATTATAGGATGATTAACGGCATTTTGCAAAGCCTGATTTACCTCGGCATCATAATACGGTCGAATGGCATCGAATTTTTGCATTTCGGTGGTTTTATACTTACAAATGAACAATTTTTTTTTGAAATTTAAGTTATGAAAACCTTATATTCCAAATACATCTTTAGAGTTTTGTGTAGTAATCCTTGCAATTTCTTCTACAGGAAGCCCATAAAGTTCTGATAGTTTTTGCGCAACAAGAGTCACATAACTACTTTCATTTCGTTTTCCTCGGTACGGAGCTGGCGCCAAATAAGGAGCATCGGTCTCGAGAACAATATGTTTTAAATCGATTTGATTAATGAATTGATCTATCTTACCATTTTTGAAGGTAACTACTCCACCTATTCCTAATTTCATTCCATAAGAAATCGCTTTTTTTGCTTGTTCAAAATCCCCAGAAAAGCAATGAAAAATCCCAAATAAATCATCTGATTTTTCAAGTTCTAACACTTCAAAGATTTCGTCGAAAGCATCTCGGCAATGAATATTAATTGGTAATTTATATTTCTTAGCCAATTGTATTTGTCTTTGAAAAGCTATTTTTTGTATTTCGAGTGTGGTTTTATCCCAATACAGATCAATTCCAATTTCGCCAACTGCAAAAAACTTTCTTTTTGCAAATTGATCTTCAACAAACTGTAATTCGTCTTCGTAATTTTCTTTTACATAACAAGGATGTAAGCCCATCATTAAAAAAACATTATCAGGATATTGCTCTTCTAAATCAAACATTCTTTGCGCATATGTTGAATCGATTGCTGGGATAAAAAAACGACTAACTCCTTTATCAATTGCTTTTTGGATTATTTCGTTTCTATCTTCAGCAAATTGAGAAGAATATAAATGTGTATGAGTATCTGTTAAAATCATTGGTAAAAATTGAGTTGCAAAGTTAATCAGAATTTGAAAAGAGCATATAAAAAAACCGCCATGTTTAATAAACACAGCGGCTTTTAGAAACTATTTTAATAATTTTTATTGAAAATCAGTATCTGTAACCCCTTCATTAACCTTAACTTCAGAAACATTAAGCTCAATTGGCATTCCTGCTTCTAGAGTCATTTTGAAAGGATATTTAACTCCTTTTACATCTTTATAATCTGCATAGTAAAGCATCGTTTTCATTGTTTGCTCTCCTTGCTTTTGCTCTTTTTCAACAGCAATTTTCAAACCAGTTTTCATATCATAGAAAAAACGAGATTTAGGAGTTTTAATTACATATGCATCTACATCGTTGATTTTTTCTATTCCTGTAAAAGTAACAGCAGGATTATCTATAAAATACAACTCAGCAAATGGATGTAATTGAGATTTCATCAATTTGTAATCCTCACCTTCAATTACTTTTTTGTTTCCTTGTTGTTCTATATAAGCAGTTTTATCGTTTACTCTTTGCTTTACAATAGTCATTCCCATTGCTGGCAAAGACATGTCTAATGCAAATCCGCCTTTTGTCGCAGCTTTTGTATTAAAATCTATTGCTTGGCCTTGAACACTTCCTTTCGCAAAAGTAGCTACTGTTTTAACATCAGAAACCGCTTTTATTCCTCCAATTGCATTGATGTAATTATCCACAATAGATTGAACAGTTACTTTTGCATCAGCTTTTTTAGTCACT
>CBFHBH010000213.1:0-4658 GCA_965653735.1 uncultured Flavobacterium sp.
GTAGAAGTTTTTTTAAATTACACTGGTAGTAAACCCGTAAATGCTGTGTTGAGTATTCAATTAGGTAATTCATCAGTTTATAAGCAAAATGTTTCGTTTACTTCTAATAAAAAATCAGCATCAGTTTCTATATTATTAAATGCAGATAGAGTAGGAGTACATATGTATAAAGCTATTCTTTCTTCTGCAGAAAATGAAAAGAATAAATTTAATAACACAAAGAACTTTGCAGTTGAAGTAATTGATCAACGAACAGAAATAGCTCTTATTTCTAATATTATGCATCCTGATTTAGGTGCAATTCAAAGAGCAATAGAAACTAATGCACAACGTAAAGTAACTTTACTTAAACCAAAAGACATCAATGAGTTAAATAATTATAATGTTTTAATTTTTTATCAGCCAACTTCCGAATTTAAATCTATTTTGAGCCAAAATGAAAATCTTAAAACGAATAGTTTGATTATTACTGGATTGAATACAGATTTCAATTTTTTAAACCAGTATCAAAATCATTTTAACTTTAAAATGTCGGCTCAAAAAGAAGATTATTCTGCCAATTTCAATTCAACCTTTAATTCTTTCGCTATTGATAATTTAGGCTTTGAACAGTTTCCTCCACTTGAAAATCCTTTCGGTAGTATTACGCCAAAAAGTAATGTAAATATTTTACTGGAAGCCAGAATTAGAACCACCAAAACCGAAAGTCCTTTGCTTGTTTTTACTGAAAACGGCGTCAATAGAAATGCTTATTTATTTGGTGAAAACATTTGGAAGTGGCGTATGGAAAGCCATTTAAGAGAAAAATCCTTTGAAAAATTTGATGTTTTCTTTGATAAGATAATCCAATTTTTGGCTTCAAATGCAAAAAAGAAAAGCCTTGTGGTAAATCATGAAAACTTCTATAACTCTGGCGAAACCATAACTATTTCAGCTCAATATTTTAATAAAAATTATGAGTTTGATGAAAATGCACAGCTAACAATCCAATTAAAAAATAAAGAATCTAATTCAATTAAAGTTTATGATTTTGTAAAAGGAACAAATGATTATTCTGTTGGATTTAATGATTTGCCTTCAGGGAATTATAACTTTACAGTTAGAGAAAAACAATCTGGAGTTCAGTATGCAGGAAGCTTTTATATAATTGATTTCGATGCTGAGAAGCAATTTGTGAATGCTGATGTATCCAGATTGAAACAATTAGCAGAAAATACTCAAGGGAAAACATATTTTTCTAATCAAATTCAAAATTTAATTAAATTTCTAGAAAATACTGACGTTTATAAACCTATTCAAAAAGAAGTGGTAAAAAAATCCCCACTAATCGATTGGATGTGGGGATTGTTAATTTTGGTATTGCTTTTAGCAACCGAATGGTTTGCTAGAAAATACAATGGCCTATTATAAATTATTCTTCTGATATTTTTTATGCTTTAATTGAATTGATGCTGTTTGATAAAATGCAACAGTTTCTTTTACTAAAATTTCATCTAGTTTTTTTACAGGTTTTTCTTCGTACTTAAGTATAAAGTTTTGATTTTTTACAGTATTATCAGGAATCAAATCAAATTGTTTGGCTTTTTGTTTTGGAGAAATGATAGTTAATTTATTTTGTTCTATTAACCCTAAATCCTGATATGTTGCAATTAAAGCGCGTTGTTCAAAATAAGGAACATTTACGTCCTGACCGTAAAATTTACTGGTATAATTAAAATTTAACATACCAAAAAGTGTTGGCATTATATCAATTTGTGACATAAGTACAGGATTTATTTTACCTGGTTTTGAAGGATCAAAAATCATAGCCGGAATATGATACTTATCGATTGGGAGTTCAGTTTTTCCAGCACTTGATGCACAATGATCTGCCAAAATAACAAACACAGTATTTTTGTACCATGATTGTTTTTTAGCCATGTTAAAAAATTGCTTTAAAGCGTAATCCGTGTATTTTACACCGCCTTCTCTTGACTTTGAATCATTAGGAATATCAATTTTTCCAGCAGGATAAGTAAACGGTCTATGATTACTTACTGTCATCCAATGATTAAAAAATGGCTTACCAGTTTTTGCTTCTTCATTCATTACTTTTATGGCCTTTTTAGCCATATCTTCATCGCAAACACCCCAAACATTTGAAAAAGTAATTTCTTCAGGTCTCATAGTTTTTTTATCGACTATATCATAACCATTCCCTTTAAAAAAATCTTCCATATTATCAAAATAAGCATCACCACCATAAAGATATTTAACTGTATAACCTTTTTGCTTAAAAATACTTCCTGTTGAGAATTTATTTTTATTGTCTTTGCGTTTTACAATACTTTCTCCGGGAGAAGGAGGAAGACATAAAGTTACAGCTTCTAAACCACGAATAGTTCTATTTCCTACTGCATACAAATTACTGTACATTGTACTTTTCGTAGCTAAACTGTCTAAGAAAGGGGTTATGTTGTTTTCGTTTCCAAAGCATTTCATAAAATCTGCGCTCAAGCTTTCAATTGTGATTAAAACTACATTTTTATGAATTTCTGGTTTGTCCGATTTTATTTCTCTTGCAGTTGTTAAGCTTTTAATTTCTGGTATTTGAACTTTTAATAATGCAAAAGCATCTTTTTCTGACATAGTTTTGTAAAACTTATCATAATCGAGCTCACTGTTCATAAAGGCCAAATAAAATCGGTATAATCCATT
The DNA here is from genome assembly GCA_965653735.1 of uncultured Flavobacterium sp. Taxonomy (GTDB): domain Bacteria; phylum Bacteroidota; class Bacteroidia; order Flavobacteriales; family Flavobacteriaceae; genus Flavobacterium. Next base: position 2,698 of record CBFHBH010000213.1, read on the forward strand.
TGCCTGAAGCTCATTTGCAAAAACATTTTGTGATGTTTCTTGTTTGGCTAAAGTTGGTATTAAAAAAAGACCAATAATAAACATAGCGGTATAAACTGCTGTTAATTGCAATTTTTCATTAAATGAAGGTAAATTGTTTAGAAATGATTTTGATTTCTTTACTATTTGATAAGTAAAAAAAACAGTTACGATTCCAACAGCAGTAAATAATGGGATAACTGGATATGATTCCATTATGTTTTTAATTACTTCATTTGTGTAAACTAGATAATCTACAGCAATGAAATTATATCTCACTCCAAACTCATTCCAGAAGAAAAACTCACTAATTGCATTTTGAATAATTAATAAAGTGACTAGAAATACAGCAAATGAAAATAAAACTAATCTAATTTGATTTCTATACTTTGGAAGAAAAAGCATTAATCCAAAAAGAATGGTTTTTAATCCTATAAAACTAATGCCTATCTCGGGTAATGCTCCACCGTATTCATTTAAAATTGTATTGAAAAAGGAAACATAAATTAATAGTATTGATAAACATCCAAAAATGATATATCCCCAAGGTTTATCGTATTTTGAATTGGATAAAAATAATAAATAAAGCCACAAAATCCCTGTAGCAATAATAAATACAAAGATATCCGAAACTAAACCTGTAATAAAGATCTTTCCAATTTCTGACCAAGTAAAACTAGATGATGTAATTGGATGGAATAATAAAACTATCCTTAAAATTAAAGTTATGATAAGGTATAATTTTAACAAGTTTTTATATGGGGAGATTTTTTCTAAAATTTTCATACGCTTAAAATTTGTAGCAAATTAACTAAATTTTCACTATGTTTAATGTGATAATTGTCATATTATAATATATATAACTTCAATAAGTTTGTTTTAGTAAGAATTTATAAAAATAAAACTATGAATGATGCACATTACCACATGTTAATTAATCATTTTCCAATAATTGGATTGTTTTTTGGTACTGGAATACTGATTTTTGGGATTCTTAAAAAGAACCCTTTAAGTTTAAATATTGCATATATTATTTTCATTATTTGTATGATTACAGGTCAATTATCAATGATGACAGGAGATAGAGCTGAACATTATGTTGAAAATATCCCTGAATTTTCAGATAATTTGATGGAAAAACATGAAGAGTTGGCTGAAGGTTTTATAAAAATTATGTATTTTCTTGCTTTGTTATCAATAGCAGGTCTTTACACTACTTTTAAAAAACATGCAAAATCATTTTTATTGTCTTATATAGTTTTAATCATAGCCGTTGTTGCCGCTTTATTTGCGAAACCTGTAGGTACGTCAGGAGGTGAAATTCGCCATACCGAAATCCGTGAAGGAAATTCAACGATTAACAACAGTCCTAAAACAGAAAACAGTGAACACGATGAGTAATCCCAAACAATTAAATTTTGATAATTATTTAGATGAGCATTATATTCATCGAAGTAATTGGCTTCGTGCTGCGGTTTTAGGCGCAAATGATGGAATTCTGTCAATATCGAGTATTGCGATTGGTGTTGCAGCGGCAAGTGATACAAGGGAAGCTGTTGTTTTGGCTACATTGGCTGGTTTAGTTGCTGGTGCCTTGTCTATGGCTGCTGGAGAATATGTTTCTGTAAGTTCACAAACTGATGTCGAGAAATCGGATATTGAAAGAGAGAAAAAAGAATTGGCTGAAATGCCAGAACTTGAAATGGAAATTCTATGTCAAATTTATGAGAAACGTGGTTTAAAAAAAGAAACAGCGCTTCAAGTTGCAAAGGAACTTACTGCTCATGATGCTCTTGGAACTCACATTCGTGATGAATTAGGGATAAATGAAATATCGCAAGCAAATCCTTTACAAGCTGCTTTAGCTTCAGGAGCTGCATTTATTTTTGGAGGAATTTTACCTTTATTAGTCACATTATTTTTTCCAGTTAAAAATATGGAAT
>CBFHBH010000214.1:0-4643 GCA_965653735.1 uncultured Flavobacterium sp.
TTCATAAGAATCAACAACAAACATTATCGGAACTTAAGAAAAGATTTACTCAAATCGATAATTACAAGTTTACTAATCAACCAATGAATTTGAGTTTTTTTGACTCGAAAGGGAGAGCTGTAATTGTGTTGGTTGTAAACAATAAGGAGGAAATCAAATCTGAGTTGTTAAAAATGAAAAAACAAGGGATTTTTGATATAAAGCAACCTTTACAATATTAGAGCGCCAAGTGAATAAACCTGCATTTTCCATATATAACGCATCGGCGGGTTCAGGTAAAACTTATACTTTGGTTAAGGAGTACCTCAAAATCGTATTGACTTCTCCCAAGGATGATGCTTATAAAAGTATCTTGGCCATAACTTTTACTAATAAGGCTGTTCAGGCAATGAAAAGTCGAATTGTTGATAGTTTATATGATTTTACAAAAGATCAAACTTCGACCAAAGCTTTGTCTTTAATGGAAGATTTGTCGAGAGATACAGGTCTTAATTTAGCTGAAATAACTACTAAAGCTAAAGCGATAATCAAGAACATTATTCATAATTACGCTGCGTTTGATATTTCGACCATAGATAAATTTACCCATAAAGTTATTCGTTCGTTTGCTTTAGATTTAGATTTGCCAATTACTTTTGATGTTTCATTGGATACCGAAAATCTTTTACAAGAAGCTGTTGATGCTATTATTGCGGAAGCTGGTAATGATGAGGTCCTAACAAAACTTCTTGTGGATTTTACCATGGAGAAAACAGACGATGATAAGTCGTGGGACGTTTCTGGAGAAATATTTAATGCTGGGAAATTAGTCTTGAATGAAAATTATAGAGAAGAGGTTCTTTCATTGCAAGAAAAAAAAATACCGGATTTTATACGACTAAAATCCAAACTGAATGAACTTTGTAAACAACTCGATGATGAAACTAGAGATTTAGCAGCAGTTCTTTTAGAGTTAATTGATGAAAAAGGGATTGATTTAAAATCATTTTCAAGGGCTACATTTCCCAACCACCTGCAGAGTATTGCTGAAGGAAGATTTAACCCAAACAATAAAACTTTTCATGAATTTGGCGATATTCAGATAAACAAAGGAGCTAAAGACAAAGAAATTATTGAGTCATTAATTCCCGAATTATTATCTCAACTTAACACAATTTATCAAAAATTTGAAAAGAAGTCTTTCTATGAAGCTTTCTTAAAAAATATTACACCTCTTTCCTTATTGAATACTATAAACAATAAGTTAAAAGTTATTCAAGAGGAACAAAACATTTTGTCAATAACCGAATTTAATAAGCTTATTTACGACCAAATTAAAAAGCAGCCTGCACCATTCATTTATGAACGATTGGGTGAACGATACAAACATTTTTTTATTGATGAATTTCAGGATACCTCGCAAATGCAATGGGAGAATTTAATTCCGTTGATAGACAATGCATTGTCGAGTGAAGATTTGCAAGGTGTTAAAGGTTCTTTACTCATTGTTGGAGATCCTAAACAATCTATTTACAGATGGCGAGGAGGGAAAGCGGAACAGTTTATTGACTTAACAAATTCGGAAAATCCATTTAGCAATAAGGACAAAAAGATTTTTGACCTTGAACGAAACTATAGAAGTTACGATGAGGTCATTGGTTTTAACAATGACTTTTTTAAATTTCTCTCTCATAAATTCGAAAATGAAGATTACAAGAAGCTCTATTTAGAGAAAAGCTTTCAGCTGAGTAATGATAAAAAAGGAGGTTTTGTGAATATTTCTTTTTTACCTCCAATCGAAAATAATGATGAAATTGATGAATCAGAAGAATTAACTACAGATGATTTATATCTTCAAAAAACACTTGAAATCATTCATAATGTAAAGCAACAAAATTTTTCTTTGAATGAAATTGTCTTGTTGGTACGAAACAATAAACACGGAGTGTTATTGGCGAACTATTTGACTGAAAACAACATTCAAGTAATATCATCTGAAAGTTTACTAATACAAACATCAAGTGAAGTGCAGTATTTGCTTCATATGCTGAGGTATCTTAATGATGTAAAAGATAAGGAGTCACTAGCTCAAGTCTTGTATTATTTTTCTAAAAACAGAATCAAGTCAACACAACCTCATGATTTTATTTTCAAAGGGATTTCGTTTGAAAAACAAGAGGAGTTTCAAGTTTGGTTAAACTCCTTTGGAATTGATTTGAATTTTCAAGCTATTAAAAAGAAATCTCTTTTTGAAGTTGTTGAAACCTTAATCTATAAAGGAATTTTACCTGAAAATAATAATGCTTACGTTCAATTTTTTCTGGATATTGTTTTAGAAAGAGATGTAAAGTATCAAATGAGTATTGGCGATTTTCTTGATTTTTGGAATAAAAGCGGTTCTAAATTTAGTGTTCCTGCCAATGAAAATTCAGATGCAATAAGAATCATGACCATTCATAAATCGAAAGGACTGGAATTCCCAGTGGTTATTTTTCCTTTTGCCGAAGAAAGTTATAGCGCGAATAAAGGAGAAAAACTTTGGATAGATGCAAATGAAGAAATTGAATTTGATAAGTTTTTGGTAGACAAATCGAGTAATGTTTTGCGTTATGGCGAAGCAGCTGTCGAAACCTACAATCAAAAAGAGCAGGAAAAACTATTAGATAACATTAATGTATTATATGTGGCTTTAACTAGAGCCGAAGAGCAATTACATATTATATCGTCTGTAAAAGAAAGAAATAAAAAAGGTGAATTGCCTAATAATCTTGCTTCTTATTTTATAGAATTCTTAGAGTTAAATAATCAGTTCAATTCAGAAAAACTAGAATATAGTTTTGGGAACCCTGAAAGAATTTCTCAACCCAAACCAAAAGAAGAAGCGCAGGAGTTCATTAAAAATAATGAGTCGGTTATAAAACCAGAGTCAATAAAAATTGCCCAGCGTGAAGCACTTATGTGGGGAACACACCAGCAAGAAGCTATCGAGTTTGGTAATGTTATGCATAAAGTTTTATCTTTTGTTGAAACAAATAAGGATGTTGATTTGGCTGTTGTGAAAGCTCTAGAAAATGGCTTGATTTCAGAAGATCAAAAAGATTTAGTTTTTAATAGTCTTTCACAAATTGTAAATCATGAAAATCTTTCAGATTTTTTTACAGAAGGAGGGAGAGTGTTGAATGAAATTAGCATTTTGAGAAATGATGCATCTACAATAATTCCAGATCGAATTGTAATCAGACAAAATATTGCCTATTTGTTAGATTATAAAACGGGTGCTCACAATCAAAAATATGTGGCGCAAATAACAGAGTATGAAAACGTACTCAAAGGAATGGGATATCATGTCCATAAAAAAGCACTTGTATATATAGGAGAAAAAATAGAAGTGGTACATTTGTAAAAATTCAAAACAAACTCATAATAGTATGTACGGAAAAATTAAACAACACCTACAAAATGAACTGAATGCTATTCAGGAAAACGGATTATATAAAAAAGAACGTATTATCACTTCACCACAAGGAGCTGAGATTGTAGTTAACGGAGAAACGGTTTTAAATTTTTGTGCCAATAATTATTTAGGATTGTCTTCTCATCCCGAAGTTGTTCAGGCTGCAAAAGATGCTTTGGACACACATGGTTTTGGGATGTCTTCGGTGCGATTTATTTGTGGAACACAAGATATTCATAAACAATTAGAAGAAACTATTGCAAAATTCTACGGAACTGAAGATACCATTTTGTATGCTGCTGCATTTGATGCAAACGGTGGTGTTTTTGAACCATTATTAGGTGAAGAAGATTGTATTATTTCGGACAGTTTAAATCACGCATCGATAATCGACGGAGTTCGTTTGTGCAAAGCTGCACGTTACCGTTATGAAAATAACAACATGGCTGATTTAGAAGAACAGCTTAAAAAAGCCACTGATGCTGGTCATCGTTTTAAGTTAATTGTTACTGATGGTGTTTTCTCAATGGATGGTTTAGTGGCTCCATTAGATAAGATTTGTGATTTAGCAGATAAGTATGATGCTATGGTTATGGTTGACGAATGTCATGCTGCTGGATTCATTGGCGCCACAGGAAAAGGTACACTTGAAGCCAAAGGTGTTATGGGCCGTGTAGATATCATGACAGGAACTTTAGGAAAAGCCTTAGGAGGTGCCATGGGAGGTTATACCACTGCTAAAAAGGAAATTATTGAGATATTACGTCAAAGATCGCGTCCGTATTTGTTTTCAAACTCTTTGGCACCTTCAATTGTTGGAGCATCATTAAAAGTTTTCGAATTGTTGGAAAAAGATACTACACTGCGAGATAAATTAGAATGGAATACAAATTATTTTAAAGAAGGAATGAAAAAGGCTGGATTCGATATTATTGATGGAGATTCAGCTATTGTTCCAGTAATGCTTTACGATGCGAAGCTTTCACAAGTTATGGCTGATGAGCTTTTAAAGAAGGGAATTTATGTAATTGGTTTTTTCTTTCCGGTAGTTCCAAAAGATAAAGCAAGAATTAGGGTTCAACTATCGGCAGGGCATTCGAAAGAGCATTTAGACAAAGCTATTAAGGCTTTTACAGAGGTTGGAAAGAGTCTAAATGTTATAAAAAATTGATTTTTTTTTCGATTTTCGCTTCAATACACCAACTTCCCG
>CBFHBH010000215.1:0-4624 GCA_965653735.1 uncultured Flavobacterium sp.
GGTGTTCCTGTTAATGATATGGAAAATAGTTCAGTTTACTGGAGTAACTGGGCAGGTTTGTCTGATGTAACTTCAGCTATGCAGGTGCAAAGAGGTTTAGGTTCTTCTAAATTAGCAATTTCTTCTGTAGGTGGTACAATCAATGTTATCACCAGAACTTCAGATATGAAACAAGGTGGTTCATTTACAGCTACTTTAGGTAATAATGATTATATAAAAACAGTGGGTTCCTATTCTACTGGTAAAATGAAAAATGGTTTTTCTGCATCAGTATTATTAGGAAATTCACAAGGTAACATGTACGCTGATGGAACTCAGTTTTCTGCTCAAAACTATTTCATTGGTTTAGGGTACGAAATTAACGAAAAACATAATTTACAATTTACCTTTACAGGAGCCCCTCAATGGCACCACCAAAGAAGTTTTGCAAACCACTTAGGCTCTTATATTAAATTTGGTGACCCTATGAATAATGAACCAAATATTAAGTATAATTCTGATTGGGGTATTTATAATGGTGAAGAATTTTCTTGGACAAGAAACTTTTATCACAAGCCAGTTGCATCATTAAATTATGATTTTAAAATTAATGAGAGATTCAAAGTGTCATCTGTTTTCTATGGTTCTTGGGGACGTGGTGGAGGAACAGGGAATATTGGAACATCTCCTTTTAGATATAAAACAGCTCAAGGAACAGTTCCATTTGATGATTTTGCAGATTTTAATAGAGGTCAATATGTTTCTGCAAATGATCAAATTGTTTATGGTGGAAATCTTCCTGCTACTCAAGTAGCGCCAAATACTCAAGGTCAATATATTACTAGTAGAACTTTAGGTTTCACTAGAAGGGCATCTATAAATTCACACGATTGGTATGGAACTGTTATTAACCTAAACACTAAGTTGAGTGACAAATTTACATTGGATTTTGGAGTTGACGGAAGAACATATGTTGGTTATCACTTTAGAAATGTAAACAATAGATTAGGAGCAGATGGCTATCAAGCTAATTTGGCAACAGGAACTGGAGGTGTTTACCAAGCTAACGACGTTAATAACCCTACAAGAACTCTTTTTGAAACTTATTCTGCTTCACCAAGCTTTAATCCTTTTACAAACGTTAAAGATCAAGAAAAGATTGAATACAATAACAATGGTTATGTGAGATGGTATGGGGCATTTACTCAATTAGAATATTCTACTGAAAGACTATCTGCTTTTGTTCAAGGAGCAATTTCTCAACAAGGTTTTAGCAGAGAAGATTTATTTCAATATAAAAATGATGACCCATTGCAAAAAACAGATTATGAAAATATCTTAGGAGGAAATATTAAAGGAGGTGCAAACTTTAACATTAATGAGCATCATAATGTTTTTGCTAACGCAGGATATTATTCAAAGCAACCATTTTTTAATGCAGTTTACCCTAACAATAAATCAATTTTAACAGGTAATTTAGTTAATGAAAAAATTATTGGTTTTGAGGCTGGTTACGGTTTCCGTTCACAATATTTTAATGCAAATGTGAACTTGTATCATACAACTTGGAAAGATAGAAATCAGCGTTCAACTGATTCTGGAGCAGACAACGTTGGTGGTTACTATGATTTTGCTGGAATTACAGAAATCCACTCAGGAGCTGAATTAGAAATTAATGCAAAGCCTTTACCACGCTTAGGAATTAATGCTATGGTTTCTGTTGGTGATTGGAAGTATGATGGAAATATAACTAGTAATAGATATGATGCGAATAATGCTCCTTTAGGAGGTGGGGCACCAGGAACACTTTATCTTACAGATGTTAAAGTTGGTGATGTAGCACAAACAACAGCAAGCATTGGTGCTAACTATGAAGTGGTTAAAAACTTAAAATTAGATGCTAATTATAGATATGCAGATAAATTATACGCTTCTATTGATCCTTCAAAATTTGATAAAGAAATTAACAAAGGAACATTAGAATTACCATCTTATGGGTTATTAGATGCTGGTTTATCTTTCAAAATTCACAGAACAAAAGACAGTAAAGACTCTTTCAATTTTAGAATTAACGTGAACAATCTTTTAGATAAAGTTTATATAGCTGAGTCTAGAACTAATCAATTTGTTGCTTCAGAAGATGAGTTCAATTCTGGAGCAGGTGATGGTAGAGGAGCTTTACAAAATGGTTCTATTGTAACGCAAATTGGTAGTGGTCCAACAGCAACTCCTGTAAACTTAAAATCTGCAACTCCTGGAGAAGGTCAGTATGCAACATATCAAGATTACTTAAACAGAGGAACTTGGAATGGAGTAGATTTAAGAAATCAGGTTTTCTTCGGATTTGGTAGAACTTGGAACTTAACTTTCCGTTACGAATTCTAATAAATAGTAAATCAATAATTTAGAAAAACCATTCGCATTGCGAATGGTTTTTACTTATATTTGTTTAAACTAAAACAAACAAAATGTACGAATTTATTCAAAAATTTCACTCAGGTTGGGCTTATTTAGCATTATTATTATTAGTTGTAGCAGTACTTAATAGTGCAATCGGTTTTTCTTCAAAAAAAGAATTTACAGCAAAAGATAGAAAGATTGCCTTATTTGGTTTAATTGCAACTCATTTGCAATTAGTAGCTGGTCTTATCCTTTATTTTGTTTCTCCACTAGGATTGGCTGGTTTTAATATGAAAGATGCAGCGTTGAGATTAACATCGATGGAACATCCATTAATAAATATAATTGCCATAGTTTTAATTACTATTGGTTGGTCAAAACACAAAAGGCAGTCTGACAATACGGCAAAATTCAAATCAATCTTAGTAGGTTTCGGATTAGGCCTATTGCTTATTTTGTCTAGAATACCATGGACTTCATGGTTAGCATAAAAAATTAAAAGCCCTCATAAGGGCTTTCTTTTTCAATAAGGGTACGGTATTTGTGTAGGAGTGTGTAATGTTAAAAAATAATAATTATGATAAATAGATTTTTATTGGTAATTACCACGATAATAACAGTAATACTTGTTTCAAGCTTTTCATGTAAAAATTTCAAGAAAGATCAGCCTTTGTTTTACATGCCAGTCGATACTGTAAAGCAAGATACGGTTAAAGTTGATTCTACCTTAATAGATAGTCTTGTTATTGAAAAAGAAGGAGACTACAATTATAAATTATATAAAAGTAATTCCCACGCATCTTATTATTCCAATAGATTTAATGGGAGACGTACTGCAAGTGGTCAACGTTTCGATAATAATAAATTCACAGCAGCACATCGTAAATTTGCTTTTGGGACCAAATTAAGAATTACTAATTTAAGAAATAAGAAATCGGTAATTGTTACTGTAAATGATCGTGGTCCTCACGTTAGAAGTCGCGAAATTGATTTGACAAGAAGGGCATTCAAATATCTGGCAGTTAACAAAGCTGCTGGAGAAATGAGAGTCAAAATTGAAGTCGCTGTAAAAAAATAGTTACCAACTTTTATAAGGATTATTGCTCAGATAAGCGTTATAATAACGTTTGTCTGAGGTAATTTCTTCAGCTAACCAAGAAGGTTTTTCGAAGGCTTCATCTTCACTTTGAAGTTCTATTTCGGCCATAACTAAACCTTCGTTTTCACCAAAAAAAATATCTACTTCATAGGTGTGTTTGCCTATGGGTATTTCGTGTCGTATTTTATCGATGACTCCTTTTTCGCAAAGTGTTAATAATTGTTCGGCATCCTGAACATCAATTTCTTTTTCCCATTCCATTCTGGTGGTGCCTGACTCATTTCCAATGCCTTTAATCGTTAAGAATCCTTTGTTGCCCTTAATTCTAACACGAACTGTTCTCTCTGGAGTTGAATTTAAGTAACCTTGTACAATTCTGTTTTTTGCAGTGGCCAAAGCGATAAAGTCAAGATTTTTGACTAAAAATTTGCGTTCAATTTCTAACATGAATTAAAGATATTAAATTTACAGTATGGAAGAAAACCAAACCCGTAAAATAATTCATGTCGATATGGATGCTTTCTATGCTTCTGTTGAGCAAATGGACAATCCTGAATTAAAAGGAAAGCCATTGGCAGTAGGAGGAAGTGAATTACGTGGCGTGGTTTCGGCGGCGAGTTATGAAGCAAGAAAATTCGGAGTACGAAGTGCTATGAGTGGAGTTCAAGCTAAACGCTTGTGTCCTGAGCTTATATTTGTTCGGCCTCGTTTTGATCGTTATAAAGAGATTTCCAAGAAGATTAGAGCTATTTTTAAGGATTATACCGACTTGGTCGAGCCTCTTTCGTTAGATGAAGCCTATTTGGATGTTACAACTAATAAAAAAGGCAATCCAAGTGCTACTTTAATTGCTCAAGAGATTCGAAAAAGGATTTTTGATGAAGTTGGACTAACTGCTTCGGCAGGTATTTCGGTAAATAAATTTGTGGCTAAAATTGCTTCAGATTATAATAAGCCTAACGGACAAAAAACAATTAATCCCGAAGAAGTTGAATCGTTCCTAGAAGGTTTAGATGTGAAAAAATTCTTCGGAATTGGAAAGGTTACAGCCGAAAAAATGTATCAATTTGTAAATACTGAATTAGTGTGTTTCTACAATTGGCTGATCAAATGAGTACAATATAATACTGGCAGCAAATTTGAATA
>CBFHBH010000216.1:0-4619 GCA_965653735.1 uncultured Flavobacterium sp.
CGAAAAATTAAAAACAGAAGTTCATTGGCAACAAGATACTATTACGGTATTTGGTCATTCACATTTGCAACCAAGGTTAACTGCTCTTTATGGTAATGAAGGAAAGCCATATGGTTATTCAAACATTGTAATGCAACCTCATCAATGGACACCTTTGATCATGCACATCAAAAATGAAGTTGAAAAAGTGTGTCAGGAAAATTTCACCACAGTACTTCTTAATTTATACAGAAACGGACAAGACAGTAACGGTTGGCATGCTGATAATGAAAAAGAATTAGGCAGAAATCCTATAATTGCTTCGGTTAGTTTTGGAGCCGAAAGAGTTTTTCAACTGAAGCATAATATGCAAGAAATGAAACAAAATATTGCCCTCGAACATGGAAGCCTTTTGATAATGAAAGGAAGTACTCAACATTTTTGGAAGCATCAAATCCCTAAAACAAAAAAAGAAATTGGACCAAGAATTAATCTAACCTTCAGAATTATCAAATGATTTTTTCATTAAATTTGAGTACTAAACCTACTCAAATTATGATAACCGAAATTGTAAATTATTTTGAAACCATCCCTTCATCACATAGAAGTTTTATATTAATAGGAGGCATTACCCTTTTTTGGCTAATCGAAAATGGCTTTCCATTAATTCGATTTAAATACAACAAATGGGAACATGCAGGAATTAATTTCTTTTTTACGTTTACTACAATTCTCATCAATTTTTCATTGGCCTTTTTGTTATACAAAAGTTCTGTTTTTGTATCAGAAAATAAATTTGGCTTAATTTATTGGCTGCATTTAGACAATCTTTGGCTACAAGCCATAATAGGACTATTATTCATGGATCTCATTGGAGCTTATACTGCTCACCTTGTACAACACAAAACAAAACCTTTGTGGAGATATCATTTAATTCATCATACAGACACTTGGATTGACACAACTACCGCCAACAGACATCATCCTGGCGAAAGTGTTATTCGTTTTATTTTTACCGTTTTTGCAATTATAATCGTTGGTGCACCTATTTGGTTATTCTTTTTATACCAATCGCTTTCTGTTTTTTTGTCACAATTTAACCATGCAAACATGTCGTTACCAAAAAAATTAGATAAGTACATAAGTTACATCATAGTATCACCAGATATGCACAAAATACACCATCATTATAAATTACCTTATACAGATAGTAATTATGGAAACATTTTTTCTATTTGGGATAGATTATTTGGAACTTTTATGGTAATGCCTACAGAAGAATTAATTTATGGAGTAGATACACATATGAAACCAGAGGAAAACAATAAATTATCAAACTTATTAGTTATTCCTTTTCAAAAATATAGAGCACCTGAAAATTAAAATTTATTTTTTAATATCTTTTTATTAATATTGGTATAAGTATTGCACAAGTTTATTTGAATTAACATTTTATAAATGAGAAAAAGTAAAATAGCTGATTTAGACAGAGAAACTTTAGAAAGGCTTATCAGCATGGCCCAAGAGGAACGTAAGCCTTTTGAAGTAATTAAAGAAGAGTTTGGCATTAGTGAAAATGAAGTAACTGAACTAATCCGCAAGCGTTTATCCAAAGATCAGTTTGAACTTTGGAAGAAAAAAGTAACTGCCGCAAAGCCTAAGCCTAAGCAGGTTAACATAGATGACTTTGATGAAGATTTAGATGGAAAATACTATCTGAAAAATAAATTTGATTAACTCTTAACTCCTGAAAATTCAGGAGTTTTTATTTTATATGTAACAAAAAACATAATTCACACACTTATACTGAAAGTAAAAATCTAAAAAATGAAAAAAATATTAATAGCGGCATCACTTGCATTTTTTATGGTGAGCTGTAAGACGGCTCAAACTAACACTATTGCTGTTGCGCCTGAAGTAAAAGTTAACATTGATTTGAATGTTATCAAAGATGACAAAGTAATGGTTACTGTATTACCTTCTCCAACAAAAGAAGAAACAGTAACTTTTAATATCCCAAAAACTGTTCCTGGAACTTATTCAGCAGATAATTACGGAAAATACATCGAAAATGTAAAAGCATATGATGCTAAAGGAAATTCATTACCTATCGCAAAAATGGACGATAATACTTGGAGAATTTCTGATGCAAAAAAATTAAGCAAAGTCACCTACTGGGTAAACGACACTTATGACCAAGAAACTCAAGGCGGAATTGGCGGTAAAGATGTTTTCTCTCCGGCTGGAACAAATATTGATTCAGAATGTTTCATGGTAAATACTCACGGATTTGTAGGTTATTTTTCAGATAAAAAAGAAGTTCCTTACACAGTAAATATTTCACATTCTGACAAACTATTTGGAGCTACATCAATGAACGATTTAGATTCCGCTACAAATCAAGATACATTTAAAGCATCTCGTTATGCTGAACTGGTTGATCACCCAATCATGTATTCTAAACCAGATTACACAACTTTTAAAGTTGAAGATATGGATATCCTTATCAGTGTATATTCGCCAACTAGAAAATATAAAGCTGCCGACATTACTCCAGCGATGGAAACAATGATGAAAGCTCAGAAAAAATTCTTAGGCCCAATTAACAATACTAAAAAATATGCGGTCCTATTATATCTTTCAGATTTAAGTAAAAATGATGCAAAAGGATTTGGAGCTTTAGAACACACGACATCAACAACTGTTGTAATGCCTGAGATGATGCCTGAGCAAGAAATGGCAGAACAATTAAAAGATATTGTTTCTCACGAGTTTTTCCACATTGTAACTCCATTAGGAATTCATGCTAACGAAATTCATTATTTTGACTTTAATGCTCCTAAAATGTCTAAGCATTTATGGATGTATGAAGGTGTAACCGAATATTTCGCCAATTTATTCCAAATCAATCAAGGATTAATTTCTGAAGAAGATTTCTACAATCGTATGTCAGACAAAATTCGTCAAGCTTCTCAAATGAATGATACCATGCCATTCACAAAAATGAGTGCTAACGTATTAGAAAATCCTTATAAAGATCAATATTTAAATGTATACCAAAAAGGAGCTTTAATTGGAATGTGTTTAGACATTACAATTCGTGAGAAAAGTAATGGCAAAAGAGGTATTTTAGATTTAATGCAAAAATTAAATAACGAATATGGAATAAACAAACCATTTAATGACGAAGAATTATTCGATAAAATCGTATCGTTAACATATCCTGAGGTTAAAACATTTTTTGATACTTATGTAAATGGTCCAACGCCAATTCCGTACGAAGAATTTTTCGCTAAAGTAGGTGTTACTAAAGCAAAAACAAAAGTAGCTGGAAACGTATTCTTAAAAGGTCAAACACCTTATATTACTGTGAATCCTCAAACCAAAGAGATTATGCCTATTCCTGGAATTGAACTACCAGAATTTTACACTAAGTTGGGTATTAAAAATGGAGATGTAATTGCGGCTATAAACGGAACAAACTATAATTTAGACAATATTTATGATTTAATTATGGCTAGCCAAAGCTGGAAGGATGGAGATGCTATCACTGTTAAAATAAAACGTGATGGTAAAGAATCTGAATTGAAAGGAAAAATCGTTTTACCTTACGAAGAAGTTGATGGTTACCAGTTAACTGATAAAAGTAAAAACGCACTTAAAGAAGCTTGGCTAAAAGGATAATTTCCAATTATAAAAAGTATATAAATCCTCATTTTGTAAATCAATTTGAGGATTTTTTTATTACTTTGCGGCAAATTGAAAAAATATGTATAAAGTAATATTAGCTGCTCTTTCACTTTCATTATTAGTTGCTTGTGGAGAAGAAAAAGCAAAAGGAAATTTAGAAATCACAGGAAACATTAAAGGCCTTAAAAAAGGAAAATTATATATTCAAAAAGTACAAGACACATCACTTATAGCTCTTGATACAATTATTTTAAATGGTGAATCTTCATTTAAAAGCAATATAAATATTGACTCTCCAGAAATGCTTTATTTATACGTAGATAGAGGAGTAACAAATTCTATTGATAATAATCTTTTATTTTTTGCTGAACCAGGAAAAATAAATATCGATACTGATTTAGAATTCTTTTTAGCCAACGCAAAAGTAACTGGTTCTAAAAACCACGATTTATACAACGACTACAAAGGAATCATCTCTAAGTTTAATGATCAGCAACTGGAGTACTTAAAAGACGAAGTACTAGCATTGAAAAATAAAAAAGACATCTCTGCAGAAAATGCTAAAAAGCAAGATGCCCTTTTAAAAAAGCGTTATTTATACGCAGCCAACTACGCTTTAACTCATGCTGATAAAGAAGTAGCGCCTTATATTGCTTTAACAGACATCTACGATATGAATTTGAAATATTTAGATACAATTCAAAAATCAATGTCTCCTGAAGTTGCAAAATCAAAATATGGGCAAAAATTTACACAATTTCTTAAGGATAGAAAAGCTAACGAAGGTACTGAAACAAAAAAATAAATACTTTCATATAAGTTAAATCAAAAAGCCACCCAAGAGGTGGCTTTTTTTATTGTTGGTAAAAATTCATCTTAAAAAAGTATAAAATAAAAAAGGCCTTCAAATGAAGACCTTTTGGAGCCGATGGAGGGACTCGAACCCACGA
>CBFHBH010000217.1:0-4617 GCA_965653735.1 uncultured Flavobacterium sp.
AGATATTTTAATGTCTAAAAAAGTTTGGGAAATTATTGACCTTGATGAAAGAATCAATTTCCCATTATATTATCCTATTGATACAGCTGCAATAGGTAAAGATCGTCGTTCTTTATATGATGTTTTAGTTTCTGGAATAAAATCTGGAAAAATTACAGAAGTATATGATGATAGTTACTTTAGAGTAAAAAAATCATTAAAGGATATTAATGCTTCGTTAACTAAAATCGACACTAGTGATGCTGGTAGAGAGCAAATGAACGAAGATCCAGATGCTTTCAGAATGCGTATCGTTCAAACTCCTGAATACACTATGGTGAAAAAAGGAAAGAAAATGGTTAAGCAAAAAACTGGTAAAATGAAAACAGATACAATTCAGCCATCTAGAAAGATTTCTGATGAGTATGTGGTTAGAACAGACTTAGCATCTATTGATGTTTCTGATTATAAAATTGTTGGTCTTTGGTACTTTGATAAAAGACAAGCGGACTTACGTTATAGAATTTTAGGTATTTGTCCTGTTATTCCAGACGTTTATACAATGGGTAAATCAGAAGAAGAAAAAGATTATATCGAATTATTCTGGGTTTTCTATCCAGGAGCACGTGAAATCTTACATGAGTGGAAAGCATTTAATGATGAAAATTCATCAATGCCAATTTCATTTGATCATTTATTAAATTCACGTCGTTTCAATGCTTTAACTTATAAGGAAGAGAATGTTTATAATGACAGATTAATTTCTGAGTATATGAAAGATAACTCTTTAATGCAGTTATTAGAATCAGAAAGAGTGAAAGATAAAATTCGTAACTTCGAACAAGATATGTGGAATTACTAATAATTAATTTCTCCAATTTCATAAAAAACTCTTACCATAACGGTAAGAGTTTTTTATTTTTGCTCTATGTTAGATTATATCATTGTTGGTTCAGGAATAGCGGGTATTTGCTTTTCTGAAATTTGTTTGCAAAACAATAAAACTTTTTTGGTTTTCGAAGATTATTCAACTTCTTCTTCTAGGATTGCTGGAGGCTTGTATAATCCTGTTATTCTCAAGCGTTTTAGTGAAGTTTGGAAAGCTAAAGAGCAATTAGAATTTGGCTTACCGTTTTACGAGCAGATTTCAGAGAGAATTCAATTAGAATTTGATTTTAAAATTCCAATATTTAGAAAGTTTGCTTCTATTGAGGAGCAAAATAATTGGTTTCAAGCTGCTGACAAGCCTAACCTTTCTCTTTTTTTATCTACTGACATTGTTCATCAAAATTATCAATCTATAGATTCTAAATTTGGATTTGGTAGGGTATTGCAAACTGGATATATTGATACATCTTCTTTACTTGATGCTTATGTGAATTATCTAAAGACCAATAAATGTATCAAGGAAGAAAAGTTTGATTATTCACTAATTGAGATCCTTGAAGATAAAATTATTTATAAAGACATAGCGGCAAAAAACATCATTTTTGCTGAAGGTTTCGGACTTCAACATAATCCTTACTTCAATGAACTTCCACTTGATGGTACAAAAGGTGAGTTGCTCATTATTAGAGCGCCTAAATTAGATTTAGATGTGGTGCTTAAGTCGAGTATTTTTATACTCCCTATTGGTAATAATTTATTTAAAGTAGGGGCAACATATAATTGGGAAGATAAAACAAATACGCCTACTGAATCTGGAAAACAAGAACTTATTGATAATTTAAAAGAACTTATTGATTGTGATTTTGAAGTTATTGAGCATTTTGCAGGTGTGCGTCCAACTGTTAAAGATAGAAGGCCTTTAGTAGGAACCCACAAAGAGTATCAAAATCTCCATGTTCTAAACGGATTAGGGACAAGAGGAGTTATGCTTGGTCCTTGGTTAGCGAAAGCCCTTTTTGAAAATATCGAAAATAATGTACCTCTTGATATTCAAATTGATATTAAAAGACTGAATAAGAAGAAATATTAGTTATTTATTTTCTTTCCAATTTTTATCATAGCTAATAAAAAAATTGATCCAAATATTTCTTGACAATCGCATAATTATAGGCATCAAGGCAAGTAATGTTCCACAAATTCCCATAAAGGCCACTTTTAGACTTGTTTTTAAGAAAAAGTAGAAAACTACAAAAGCAGCAACACCAAATGCTACGCCAACAGCATAACTAACATACATTGATCCATAAAAAAAGGAAGGTTCAATTTTATATCTGGTTCCACAATGACTGCATTGTTCGTTCATTTTAATTGTATACTCGGGATTAAACATGTTTTTACTCTTATACATGCTTTCTTCCTGACATTTAGGACAACTTCCTGTTAAAATACTATTTAGTTTCGATCCTTTTTTTAACATTTGCAAAAATTTTATCAAAGGTACATGTTTTATAGATTTACCTTTGTAACCTTAGTCACAAAATATGCTTAATATTCATAATTTATCGGTTTCCTTTGGAGGAACATATCTTTTCGAAGAAGTAACATTTCGTTTAGGAGCTGGTGACCGCGTTGGTCTTGTTGGAAAAAATGGTGCTGGAAAATCAACTATGCTTAAAATGCTTGCGGGAGATTTTAAACCAGATAGTGGTACGATTGCAACAGAAAAAGAAGTTAGAATAGGTTTCCTTCGTCAGGATATCGATTTTGTGAAAGGTAGAACTGTTCTTGATGAAGCGTACCAAGCTTTTGAAGAAATTAAAAGAGCCGAATTAAAAATTGATGATATAAACCATCAGTTGGCTACTCGTACCGATTATGAAAGCGAATCGTATTCGGAATTAATTGAACAATTGAGCGATGTGCAGCACCATTATGAAATATTAGGGGGTTACAATTATGTTGGCGATACAGAGAAAATTCTTTTGGGTTTAGGATTTAAGCGTGAAGAATTCAATAATCAAACTGATACATTTTCAGGGGGATGGCGTATGCGTATAGAACTAGCTAAGTTATTATTACAATCCAATGATATTTTACTTCTGGATGAGCCTACGAATCATTTGGATATTGAGAGTATCATTTGGTTAGAAAGTTTCTTAAAATCATTCCCTGGTGTTGTGGTGATTGTTTCGCACGATAAAATGTTTTTGGATAACGTAACCAATAGAACGATTGAGATCTCTTTAGGGAAAGCTTATGATTTTAATAAGCCTTATACAGAATATTTGGTTTTAAGAGAGGAAATTCGTGAAAAACAATTAGCTACTCAAAAAAATCAAGCAAAAAAAATTGAAGAAACACAAAAGTTAATCGATAGGTTTAGATACAGTGCTACCAAATCATCAATGGCACAATCGCTTATCAAAAAATTGGATAAGGTTGAGCGAATCGAAGTTGATGAAGATGATAATTCGGTAATGAATATTTCATTCCCAGTTTCTATTACGCCGGGTAGAGTAGTAGTAGAAGCAGAACATGTTACCAAAGCTTATGGAGACAAGATTATTTTAAAAGATATTTCCCTTTTAGTTGAAAGAGGAAGCAAGATAGCTTTCGTGGGACAGAATGGTCAAGGTAAATCAACATTTATTAAAGCAATTGTAAACGAATTTAAATTTGACGGAAGTATAAAGCTTGGACATAATGTTCAATTGGGTTATTTTGCTCAAAATCAAGCAGAATATCTAGATGGAGAAAAGACTTTACTAGACACTATGCTCGAAGCTGCTACCGATACAAATCGCTCGAAAGTTCGTGATATGCTAGGGTCGTTTTTATTTAGAGGTGATGATGTAGAAAAGAAGGTAAAAGTACTTTCAGGAGGGGAACGAAACCGTTTGGCATTGTGTAAGCTATTATTACAGCCAATAAATGTATTGCTAATGGATGAGCCTACCAATCACTTGGATATAAAATCTAAAAACGTATTAAAGGCAGCATTACAAAAATATGAAGGAACTTTACTTTTGGTTTCTCACGACCGTGATTTTTTACAAGGCATGGCTAATACGGTTTATGAATTTAAAGATCAAAAAATAAAAGAATATTTAGGGGATATTAATTTCTTCTTGGAGCAAAGGAATGTCGATAATTTCCGTGAAGTTGAAAAGAAAGATATTGTTGTGAAAGAAGCTCCTAAACAGGTTAAAAATCTTTCCTACGAAGAACAAAAGGCTCAAAAAACACTTCAGAATAAATTGTCAAAAATTGAAGGTCAAATTCAGCAATTGGAAAAAGAAATTCAAAAAGATGATAAAGCTTTAGCCGAAAATTATGAAAAGCTAATGCAAGATGCTTCTTTCTTTGCTGCTTATGAAAAGAAAAAGAAAGACTTGGATAAATTACTTGAAGATTGGGAAGAAGTTCAAATGACTTTAGAAGGTTAATCTTCGGATTAAGTTTTTTTAAAAGTGAATTAAATGTGATTACAGACTGTCTACTATTTAAATGGATGTCTCTGTTGCCATTCTACAGTGGGTTCAAGACGTGTAAATATCTTGTCCATGTAACGGTTAATTAATTTATTGGTATGATAAATAAATCCAGACATTAACACTGGTTGTGCCCCAATAGAACTTTTTATTTCTAAAGCAGTTCTTCCAAAAATGATTTTTTTGAATCCATTTTCTATGCCAAATTTGGTCATGTTGTAGAGCATATTCAAATACAACATTTTTTCTTTTTGAACAT
>CBFHBH010000218.1:0-4600 GCA_965653735.1 uncultured Flavobacterium sp.
AATATCATTTGCTAATTCTGTTAGCATAGGAGAAATCTCTTGTGCTATTTTTTGCATTTCGTCACTAGTTTCTGCCGAATTTAGATTGAAGAAAATAGTTGTTATGCGATCTAATTGTGCTCCACTAAATTCTAATGCTTCAATTGTATTTGAAAAAGTTGGTGCTTGTGTATTGCTAACAATTGTATCTATCTCTTTTTTTGTTTCTGAAATTCCTTCTTTTACAGCGGGTAAATAGTCACTTAATTTAATTTGTGAAAAAGGAGCTGTGTTGTGTTTAGTGTCAAAATGTTTAATAAGAATATTCATAACAATATGTATTTCATCGATTTTATTTGTTGTATATCGAAAGGTGTTCTATATTTGGAACTGAAAATCAGTAATATATTTAAAACTATATATATCGATTAGATATTGATTTAACCCAATCAGTATTTATGTTTGTGTTACTTAAAAGCTCCTAAATACCACATTTTGGAGCTTTTTTTATTTGTTCAAATTAGCAGAGGCATCTAAAACGGCTTGTTTTAAACCTTCTTTGTACTCAATGATCTTGTCTAAAACAGTTTTGTTGCTTGAACCAATAATTTGAGCGGCAAGTATTCCTGCATTTTTAGCTCCGTTTAAAGCAACAGTAGCTACTGGAACTCCGCCAGGCATTTGTAAAATAGATAATATGGAATCCCAACCATCAATAGAATTACTTGATTTTACTGGTACGCCAATTACTGGAAGCGGACTCATACTTGCTACCATTCCCGGTAGATGTGCTGCTCCACCAGCTCCTGCAATAATTACAGAAATTCCTTTGTTGTGAGCATTTTTACTAAAATCGAATAATTTTTCAGGAGTTCTATGAGCCGACACAATATCAACTTCAGTTTCTATTCCAAATTGTTTTAATATATCTATGGCTTCTTGCATGACTGGCATGTCTGAAACACTTCCCATTACAATGGCTACTTTCATTTTATGTTAGTTGTTGCTTATTACTCTAATGCTATTTTTTACTTCTTCAGCAATTTTTCGTGCTTCAATCATGTTTTCATTTACAATAGTTACATGTCCCATTTTTCTGAAAGGCCGTGTTTCTCTTTTACCGTAAATATGTGGAGTTACTCCAGGAATTTTCATTATTTCTTCAATATTCTCGTAAATTACTGGTCCAGAAAAACCTTCTTCGCCAACCAAATTTACCATAATTCCGGCAACTTTACTATCTGTACTTCCTAAAGGGAGATCTAAAATAGAACGAATGTGTTGTTCAAACTGAGAAGTATAACTTGCTTCAATGCTATAATGCCCTGAATTATGTGGGCGAGGAGCTACTTCATTGACTAAGATTTCATCATCTTCGGTTTGAAACATTTCTACGGCCAATAATCCAACATGATTAAAAGCTTCTGATACTTGCAAAGCTACTTTTTGTGCTTTTTCAGCCACTACTTCACTTACTCTCGCAGGGCAAATAGTATATTCTACCTGATTGGCTTCTGGGTGAAATTCCATTTCGACAACGGGATATGTTTTAACTTCGCCAGAAACACTTCTAGAAACTATAACTGCAAGTTCGTTTTTAAAAGGAACCATGTCTTCAGCAATACATTCTACATTAGCCAATCCTAATAAATCAATTGTAGAACGAACTATTTTTACACCATTTCCGTCGTAACCAAATTGAGCAGATTTCCAAACAAAAGGGAATTCTACTTCATCTTTTTCTAAAGCTTTTTTCAACTCATCGATGCCAACAAAACGTTTGTGTTTAGAAGTTGGGATGTCATTATCAACATAAAAATCTTTTTGACGTCCTTTGTTTTGTATTAAGCGTAATGTTTTAGGAGAAGGATATATTTTTAAGCCTTCATCTTCTAGAGTGTCTAAAGCATCTAGGTTTACATTTTCGATTTCGATAGTTAGTAAATCAACCATTTTTCCAAATTGATAAACAGTATCGTAATCCATTAAACTTCCCAAGAAGAATTTTGTAGCACCAAATTGGCAAGGTGCTTCTTTACTTGGGTCTAAAACAAAAGTTTGGATGTCTAATTTTCGGGTTTCAGTAAGGAGCATTTTGCCTAATTGTCCACCACCCAAGATTCCTAATTTGAAATCGGAAGAAAAATAATTCATTGTAGTTGTTGTGTTGTGTGTTGCGCAAAGATATGGCTTTTTAAAAAATGGGAAAAACAATAATTTTAATGTTTTATCTTTTTCAATATTTCTTTGGCTACTGCCTTATAAGCGGCGGAATGAAGGGCAAAATCTTGTTGTATAATTTGTAGTAATTCAGGATGAATCCAATCGTATTTTTTTCCAAAATTGAACAAAGTTCTTATGGAATATGCCTTTGCGGCAACTTTTTCATCTCTAATGAGCCAGTCAAAACACGTTTCGATAATTTTTGTTTCTTGTTCTTTAGTAAGCGTATATATTTTTGGGTCTGATAAAAAAAGACAAATTTTAGAGGCTGGTCTTTTTGCTGGATCTTCTTTTAATTGGGGAATTTTTTCACAGAAATCATCAATATAAGGAGTAATTAAATGAAGTTTTTCCTCAAAAATTAATTCTAAAATCCACCACGCTTTATGATGATTTTTGTCTTTTAAATTGAATGCGAGTTGAGTTAATTCACTTAAGGAGTCAGGATTTTTATAAATAAAATCTCGGTTGTCTTCTCTGCTTTTTCTATGAGCAGTGCTTTTTTCGATTTGTTTGTAAAATTCAGTATCCATTATTTCAAAAATAAATAATTTTCCTGATACTGAACTCTTTTGTTATCTTTGCCCTTTATTTTAAATTAAAAAATGGAAATTCAGCTTCACGATAAGCATTTTGTACCTTTTATTTCTGCAGATGAATTAGATTGGGCAATTGCCAAAATGGCAAATCAAATTTCGAAAGATTTTCAAGATGAAGTGCCTGTTTTTGTTGGCGTTTTAAACGGAGCGTTTATGGTTGTTTCAGATTTTATGAAACATTATAAAAATCCTTGTGAATTGAGCTTTATTAAAATGGCTTCATACGACGGTATGGAAACTACTCACGAAGTAAAACAGTTAATAGGTTTAAATCAAGATTTGACTGGAAGAAGTGTCGTAGTAATTGAAGATATTGTTGATACAGGAAACACAATCGAAGAACTTCATAAATTGTTTTCAGATAAAAATTTGAAACAATTAAAATTTGCTACCTTATTTTTAAAGCCCGAAGCGTATAAAAAAGATATCAAAATTGATTATATTGGTATCGAAATTGAAAATAAATTCATTGTAGGTTTTGGATTAGATTATGATGGATTAGGTAGAAACCTTTCAGAAGTATATCAGTTAAAGTAACACACAACACATTTATAAATTTCTAATTTAATGATTAACATAGTTTTGTTCGGAAAACCTGGGGCAGGTAAAGGGACCCAAGCCGAATTTTTAAAAGGGAAGTACAATTTAACACATTTGTCAACTGGAGATATCTTTAGATTCAATATCAAAAATGATACAGATTTAGGTAAATTAGCTAAAACCTACATGGATAAAGGGGATTTAGTGCCAGATGAAGTAACGATTCAAATGTTGCAAAGTGAAGTTGATAAAAATCCTGATTCTGCTGGTTTTTTGTTTGATGGTTTCCCAAGAACTATTTCACAAGCTGAGGCTTTAGATTCTTTTTTAGAAACTAAAAACCAATCAATAACAGCAACAATAGCTTTAGAGGCAGATGATGAGGTTTTAGTCCAAAGACTTTTAGAAAGAGGAAAAACTTCAGGAAGACCTGATGATCAAGATGAAGAGAAGATTCGTAATCGTTATCAGGAATATAATGAAAAAACAGCTCCTTTGATGAATTATTACAAAGAGCAAAATAAATTTTATGCCGTAAACGGTATTGGGTCTATTGCAGAAATTACTGAAAGGTTATGTGCTGTAATAGATAATTTGTAACTAAATTTTTAAAATTTGGAAATAGTCATAATCTTCTTGCTGATTTTATTGAATGGAATTTTTTCCATGTCAGAAATCGCACTCATATCAGCAAGAAAGAACAGGTTAGAAACCGCTGCCAAAAAAGGCAACACGAGTGCGAAAACAGCTTTAGAATTAGCAAATTCACCCAATAAGTTTTTATCTACAGTACAGATAGGTATAACACTTATTGGTATTTTAACTGGTATTTATTCAGGAGAAAAAGTAACAGAAAATGTTCGTATTTTCTTCGAAGGATTTGTTCTTACAAAACCTTATTCAAATTCATTGTCAGTTGGGACAGTTGTTGTTATTCTGACTTTCTTTTCTTTGGTTTTAGGGGAATTATTGCCAAAACGAATAGGTTTAAATTATCCTGAAGCTATCGCTAAAGCAGTGGCTGTTCCAATGAAAGTTGTATCAATAGTTACTGCTCCTTTCATTTGGTTGCTAACAGTTTCTACTGAGTTTATTTTAAATGTTTTTAAAATCAAACCAACAGCTGATGGTAAAGTAACTGAAGAAGAAATTAAAGCCATTATTAAAGAAGGTACCGAAGGTGGAGAAGTTCAAGAAATTGAACAAGACATCGTGGAAAGAGTCTTTCATATTGGTGATAGAAAAATAAACTCTTTGAT